>CAYWNR010000077.1:0-7792 GCA_964459705.1 uncultured Gemmatimonadaceae bacterium
TCGTCGCCACAACCTTGCCGGTGCTCGGGTCCACCACCACCGACGTTCCACCGCACCCCGAGAAAATCCGGTTTGAGGCGCGATCGTACGCGATCCCGGTGGGGCCTTCGCAGGGCGCGAGCGGCCAAGACGCCAGCACCTTCATGGTGGCGACGTCGATCACTTGCATCGTGTTCGTGCCTTCGTTGTTGACGAAGATCTTGCCCTTGCCGTCGCTCGCGGCGCCTTCCGGCGCGTTGTCCTCGAGTTGGGCTGTGCCTACCACGGTGCCCGTCTTGGCGTCGATAGCGACCGCGGTGCCGATCGGTCGGCTGTGGTTGGTCAGGATGATCCGGTCGGAGAAGGCGTCGTACATGATGCCGTCGAGACCGCCGGTGGCGACGGGGATCTTCTTGATCGCGGCGAGGGTCTTGAGATCGAACATCGTGACGGTCGAGTCGCCGGCGTTGGTCGTGAAGCCGTGATTCCATTTGGGCGCCAGCGCGATGCCGTGCATCCGCGGCGTGTCGGGAATGTCGGCCAGCACCTTCCCGGTGAGACCGTCCACCACCATGACGTGGCTGCTGCGCGAGACGAAGACGCGGCCGGTGCCCGGCTCGGCGTTCAGGTAGTCGGTGCCGCCCTCGCCTCCGATGCTGTACTTCTGGACCTTGAACGTCTGCGCCTGTGCCGCGCCGGGCGCGGCCAGCGCGACGGCCACGAGGAACGCGGTTGCGGTCAGTGAGTATCTGGTCATACGACCTTCTGTGGTGGAGGGGATTGCCAGCGCTTGCAACCATCAAGTGTACACCCATGTCCTGTCGATAGGATGACAGCGCGGGTTGGATCCCGGAGGCCGCGAGGCCCAGCGCGGGGACGACGCCAGCCCGGGAATGTGGAGGCGAGGTACCGCCCCCAGCGTGGATCTTGCGACCGCGAGGTGACGCTACTGGAGCGCGGCTGCCTCGAACACCTCAAGCATCCGCGCCTCGGGTGGAGGGTCCTGGAGCTCGATCTCCGACGCCCCGGGGTAGTTGGTGGCCCTGATACGGTCGGCGGCCGCCCCGAGGTCGTATTGGGTGCAGCGGAGCTCGACGCTGGACCCGAGAAGCAGCCAGTAGGCACCCGGATTCCCAAAGGGCATCCCGACGCTTCCCGCATTGACGACACGCACCGTCCCGATCTGCCTGTCGAACTGCATGTGGGTGTGACCGCAGACCACCAGATCGGCGCCGACCGCCTCGAAAATGGGTCGGAGCCGATCCTCCGGTGTGATCCGGGTGAAGATCTCGTTGTCGTCGCGCGGGGTGGCATGGCAGAACAGGACGTCGCCGAAACCCGCGATCTGGAGCCGCACGATCGGCGGCCATGTCGCGAGCGCCGCGAGGTGCTCGGGGCGAAGCTCGTTGGCAACCCACCGCATGGCGTCGTGGAACCGTTCGGGAACTCGGGCGGGTACTTCGCCCCGGTGCAGCCGGAGGACGTCCCGCTCCCCGTTTCCCCGGAGGTAGTGCACCGGCACCGGAAGTTCGAGGAGTCTCGAGAGCGTTTCCCGCGGCAGGGGACCGGGAACGACGTCACCGCCAACGACAATGCGGTCCACGTGTTCGTGGCTGATCTCCTCGAGGACCGCCTCGAGCGCCGGGAGATTGCCATGAATGTCGTAGAAGGCCGCTACGCGCATGACTGCGGACTCCGCCGCGCGACTATTCGAGCGAGAACTTGTCCTTGTTCTTCCCGAGCCACTGCTCGAACGTCTGAAGCTCGGGATTGAGCGACCGTGACACCTCCAGGCTGCGCGCGCCGCACACTTCCTTCTCGAAGTCGCGATAGACCTGGAACATGTTGCCGAGATCGTCCGCGCCCGGGAAGCCGAACGAGCGGTATGCCTCGGGTGTGATCTCGTTGTAGCGCACGGTCTCACCGAGTGCCGCGGTCAGCGCGGTGGCCATCTGCGCGCAGGTCGGGTATCCGCCGGCGATCCCGACGGTCTGGCCGATCAGTTCCTTGCCCTTCTTGAAGACGCCGTAGGCACACTTCCCGATGTCCTCGGCGGCGATGCCGGCGAGCCGGGCGCTACCCATTGGGAAGGTGATGGCCAGTTTGCCGTCCGGCCCCCGTTTCGGTCCCATGCCGAAGTGGACGAGGTTGTCCCAGTAGAACGACGCGACGAGGTAGGTCGTCGGGACGCCCAGCTCGCCGAAGATGATGTCCGCTTCCCCTTTGGCGTCGAAGTGCGGCACCTTGTACTTGCCCCTCAGGGTCGGCATCCGGTTGTCACTCAGGGGCACCAGCGTGCGTGTGTCCTCGAGCGTGGACCAGATGACGTGGGGGACCTGTGCTTGTTTCGCGGCGTGCGCCAGGTTCCGCGCCTCCGTGATCTCCTGCTCCGGGTCCATGTGTGCCCAGAAGGGCGTGACGCAATAGGCGCCGTGCGCACCATGGAATGCGCGCGCGAGGCTCGCCTGGTCGTCGACGTCACCGTACACGACCTCGGCGCCGAGGTTGGCGAGTACCTTGGCCTTGTCGGACTTGGGATCGCGCGTCAGGGCTCGCGCCGCGAATGAGCCGATCCGGTCCGCCATGATGGCGCGGACCAGACCGCCCCCCTGGGCACCCGTTGCGCCGGTGACCGCGATGATCTTCTTGTCAGGCATGCTGCACAACCCTCCCCTGGGTGGATCTCTGTTTGCGTGATGTGAGCGACGTCGCGCGCGCGGGTCGCTGAGGGCCCGTGCGAGCGGCTACGGAATCGCCATGATGGGGCGGATCAGCAAGCCGGACGTGGAGACCCGCACCTCATACTCCATCGGCCGGTCCGCCGTGGCGAACGTGCCGGACCCATACTCGGCGTCCAGGAACGGCGCGAACAGGGCGTACCGGGTCCGGAGCGAAAACATGTCGACTGGTTTCGCTCCCTTCAACGAGAAAATGGTGCGGGCGCTGACGCGCTCCTGCTCCAGCTCGAAATACCGTCCGCCAATGCGGTCCAGCTCGTAGGCGGTGTGGAGGCCGAGGATGTTGGCGATGGGCTTCCACTTGAGAATGTGGGCGTCGACGTAGACCTGGTCGCCCGCGAGATCGTAGGTCGTGTCCCGACCATCGGGAAACACAACGCGCACGCGAAATCGCTGCCGCGCCAGTGGCTGGGTCGTGATCCGGGCCGCCACGACCTCGCGTGTGAGCGCCCGATATCCCTGAGTCGCAATGCTGATGGTGCCGCACAGCGCGGCGATGGTGAGAAACAACAAGCCGCCTAGGACGCCGCTGGCGCCACCAAGGTAGCTGCGCCGCCGAAAGGCGACGACGGCAAGCAACAGGGAGATCGCGCCCACCAGGGCGAACGTGATGACGGCAGCGAGTAGCATGCCTCTAGTCTAGCAGCCCGCGAGGTGAGGCGCGATCCCGGTCCCGTGCGCCCGTGCCGAACGGCTGCCAGCGGCGGGTTCGCGGTGCTGCTTCCCAACGGACACTGCTCCGCGGAGCGATTCAGTCGACGAAATGCATTTTCTGCATCAGCGCCATGAACCGTGGCTCCGAGCGGAGCGAGTCGAAGATGGCGTCGCGTCCGATCCACGCCATCATCTGGGAATCGGCGGCGAGCGCCCGCTCCAGGTTGTCGAGTGCGCGTGCATGATCGCCCAGGCCGAGATAGTGAAGCGCCAAGTTGAAGGGCAGGACTCGGCCACCCTGAGACAGACTCTTCAGGGCCTCGAGCGCCAGCGTGGCGTTGTCCCGATCCCGGGCCGCACCATAGGCGTACGCGAGAAACGCGGTCACGAAGGGCGGCGCCCCCATGGCGGCGGCCCGCTCGAGGGACGGGATGGCCTCGCGGAACTGGCCGGCTTCGAGATCGGTCCAACCTTCCATCATGACCGGAAAGAAATACGTGGGGTCGAGCTCCCCGGCCTTTCTCGCCAGCTCCTTGGCCGTCGCGAAGTCCTTCTGGAACAGCGGGGCCATGGTGGCGTCGACCAGCACTTGCGGGGACAGGGGGTCCAGCTCCGCTGCGCGCCGGCTCTCCGCGCTGGCTTCGTCGAACCGTCCGGTGAAGGCGAGCGCCAGGGCGAACTGGTCGTGCGCGAAGGCGTAGTTCGGGTTGAGCTCGATGGCCCGACGGAATTCGCGCTCGCACCCCTGCCAGTCGAACTCGTAGAAGAGCTTGAACACCGCCAGTGAGGTGTGCGCTTCGGCCGAGTTGTTGTCCAATTGTACGGCCTGCTCGGCCGCCGCCCTGGCCTTGGGCTTGGCCTCGGAAGCCGTCAGGAAACCCTCGTTGTAGCCCGCCCAGAGGTAGGCGTCCGACAGTCCCGAGTACGCCGGCGCAAACGTCGGACTCAGCCGCACGGCCTCTTCGAATTGCGCGATGGCCTTTTGCAGGTTCTCGTCGCTGGGGCGGTTGAAGTAATAGCGGCCCCTGAGGTAGGCGTCGTGCCCTTCGGGATTCACGGTGGGCGCGGTGGCGAGCCGTGACTGCTCGCTCTCCGTGAGGCGCACGTTGATCTCGCCGGCGATGGCCGACGCGAGCTCGGCCTCGAGCGCGAGCACGTCGCTCGAGCTCCGCTCGAAGCTCTTGGCCCACAGGTGCGTGTCCGCCCGCGCATCGATCAACTGGGCCGTGATCCGGACTCTGTTGCCGGATCGGGTGACCGAACCCTCGACGATGGCATCCACGTCGAGCGCCTTCGCGATCTCTGGTGTGGACGGGCGGTTCCTCCCCTGGAACTGCATCGCCGAGCCACGCGACGTGACCCGCAGTTGGCTGATCGTGGCGAGGGCGGCGGTCAATTCGTCCGTCATGCCCTCGGCGAAGTAGTCTTGTGTCGAGTCTCCGGAGTAGTTGTCGAGTGGGAGGACCGCAATCGACCGAATACGGGCGGCGGTGTCCATCTCACCAGGGGCGGTATCGGCGCGCCGGGAGAGCGCGGTCCAGGCGACCGCGAATACGGCGAGGACGCCGACCATGGCGAGCGCGATCGTCCGTGCGCGCGGGCGCCGGGGGGCAGCCGTCGCGGGCGCGCCTGGCGGCGGTCCCTCCGGCATCGCGAGGGCATCCGCGAATTCCCGAGCGCTCGAGTACCGATCGGTCGGCAGCTTCGCCAGCGCCCGCATCACCGCCTCTTCGACTGGTGGCGGCACACCGTCACGGAGCGCCCGCAACGGCGTCGGCGGTTCCGTGACCAGCTTCGCGATCATCGCGCGTGCCGTGGCGCCCGTGATGGGCGGCTCACCCGCCAGCATCTCGTACGCCACCGCGCCGAGGGCATAGATATCGCTGCGGGCGTCGAGCGCGCGCTCGCCCGTCGCCTGTTCGGGGCTCATGTACTGGAGCGTGCCGATCGAGAAGCCGGTTTCGGTCAGTCGCGCGGCGCCCATCTCGGTCAAGGCGATGGCGATGCCGAAGTCGGTGAGGAGTGCCTCCCCATCGTGCAGGAGGATGTTCTCGGGCTTGATGTCGCGGTGGACGATGCCATGCCGGTGCGCGAAATCGAGTGCACCGGCGACTTGTCGCACGATGCGAATGGTTTCCTCGACTGGAAGCAGCCGCTCTCGCGCCAGGCGGTCGCCCAACGATTCGCCCTGCACGAGGGGCATCACGTAGAACAGCGCGTCCCCGGCGCTTCCCGAGTCGTACAGCGGCAGGATGTGCGGATGCTGGAGGTTGGCGGTGACCTGGATTTCCTTGAGGAACCGCTGCGCGCCGAGGGCCGCCGCAAGCTCGGGTTTGAGGACCTTGAGCGCCACCTGTCGGTCGTGCTTGAGATCATGGGCCAGATACACCGTGGCCATGCCGCCCTGGCCGAGCTCGCGCTCGACTTGGTAGCGGTCGGCTAGGGCGGCGTTCAGTTGTTCCAGGCGCATGGGGAACTCGGCCAGGCTCATCCGGTTGGGGTCAGAACGCCGTAGGATAGCCCGCCGCGCGGAGTGTTGCTAGCAAGGGTGGCGAAGGTCCGGTGCACGGTCGTCCTCAAGTCCGGCCTGCACCGGCTTCCACAAGCGGCTCGCGAGCGCGCGCCTGACAGCAGCAAGCACCGGTCAAGAGGAGGCGTGATTGCAAACGGGATTCCACGAGCGAACCGATTCCCTACGCACTTGAGATCCTCACAAATCCACGCTGAAGCACGCTAGGGTATGCAACCGCCGTTCAGTGCGTTGGCCAGACGTTCCGCTTCGGCCCGTTCGAACGGTCCGATGAGGAACCCATTCCCGGTGATCGGGTCCCTGATCGTTGGTGTCCGGATAATGCGTCCATCGACGAGAAAGACCATGGTTCGACCAACGTTCTGTGCGGTGAACGCCTGAACGCGCCGCGCTGCCTTGGCGCTGATGTCGAGATTGAGCACATACTGACCTTCGGTCAAAGACGCGTGTGCGCTGGCGACATCGATGGTGGTTAGCAAAGGAGCCCCGGTCAGAAAGACCCGCTTCCCGTTGGAAAGCGCAACGGATCTACCCGAGTCACTCGGCATGTCCGCAACAACACTCACTTCGATGCTAGGGCATGGTGCGCGCTGCTCGCCCGACTTACTGCAAGCACTCAAGATCAAGATCGCCCAGAGCGGAATGCGCTTCATCTAACGCCCCTAGATCGCCCTGCTGTCTAACGGCTCGGGGTTCTGCCGCGGGCCACGCTCGGCCCGCGGCAACGTGTATCAGACGACACTACCTATGACCCTTCCAGGCGAGTGAGAACAACGGCCGGCTCGGGCCGGACTGCAGCAACCCTTCGTTAGGCCGCGGCCGGGAGGAGACTCACTTGTCATGCTGGCGGAAGGAGGCTGAGGAGCCCTTTCCCCAGTGCCATCACTGCATTCGCCACTGCCGTCACTTCGTCGGGTGTGATGCTGATCCGGCGACCGATTATCGCTGAAGGGTCGGCGGCTTCGTTTACGTACTTCTCGTCGATAATTCCGGCGCGGTGCGCGAGAAGATGGCGCTTGAAGAAGCCACGTTTCGCCCGATCCCACGTCGGCAGGTCGACGGATGCGGCGAAGTCGATGGCAAAGAGTCTCTTGGTGGCCGAGTGGGCGCTAGCGAGATTCTGAAATGACAGACTAGCCGCGCGACCAGGGTCAGAACTGCTGGCGGCGCGGACGCGACAAGCTTCGCGGGCAAATCCATCGAACGCCGAGACGCAGTTCTCCAGCGCGTCCTCGACGAGGTGGCGGGTCAACTCATCGTTCTCCAGCGACAACGCGAGCGTAAGTTGCTTGTCGACGAGTGTGAGGTTGCGTTCGAGGACCTGAAGGGAATTGTGGATGCCACAGTCAGGGCAATACGCGAACAGGCCGAACACCGAATAGTGAAGGGTGCAGTCTGAGCAGACGACGTCTGTTTCAAGCTTCTGTTCGCGATAATGCCGGATCGGGGGCAAGGGCCCATCCTTCACCTTCATGCTGATCCCGATCCCGAATGGTCCCTTGGCGGAGTAGTTGAACTCGAATTGCTTCAGGTCCTGCCGGATCGCCCCCGCTAACTGCCGTATCGCAACCGACTTGGCATACTCGATCTGTTCCTTCGTCCAGAACGTATTCGGGTCAGCGGCGTGACCGCAGTACGGACAATGACATTGCAGCCCCGGCCCGGTAAGGCCGGTTCCAGGCTTCACTTTGAAATACCCGAGACATTCTTCGACTGGGCATTCACGACCGATGAAGCCGGCATGGTCCGTGGGAATCGACACGTCGATTCGGTCGCCGAGTGCTTTGAGGTTCCTGAATCCGCTGCTCATACGAATTGTCCGGGAACTATGTTCGCGGCTTAACCGATATCATGCAGAGCTCGATAACACCCATCTCAAGCCCGCCCATCG
>CAYWNR010000077.1:7892-10628 GCA_964459705.1 uncultured Gemmatimonadaceae bacterium
CGGATGCTCCGCAAGAGCCCCGGTTTCACGGCCGTGGCGCTGGCGACGCTCGCCCTCGGCATCGGGGCCAATAGCGCCATCTTCAGCGTCGTGAACGGCGTGCTGCTCGAGCCGCTCCCGTACCGACAGCCCGACCGGTTGGTCTATCTGTACAGTCAGTTCCCGACGATGGGCTTCGACGAGTTCTGGATCTCGCCGCCGGAGTACCGGGAGCTCCAGGAACGGGCGCGCTCGTTCAGCGCGGTCGGCGCGTGGCGTACCGGGCGGGTCAACGTGACCGGCGCGGACAACTCGGTGCGAGTCACCTCCGCGGTCGTGAGCGCGGAGTTCTTCACGGCGCTCGGCGTGCGGCCGGTGCTGGGCCGTGCGTTCACCACCGAGGAAGACCGCCCCAACGGTCCGGCGGTGGCGGTGATCTCCCACGGGCTGTGGCAACGGGTGTTCGGAGCCGACCCCCAGCTTGTCGGCAATCGGGTCCAGATCGATGGGGCACCCACCACCATCACCGGCGTGATGCCCGAAGGCTTCGACATCGAGGACGCGCATGTGGACGTGTGGACCCCCGTGCAGATCGGGCCGCATCCGACGAACCGCGCGTCCCACTACCTGCACCTGGTCGCCCGGCTCGCACCGGGCGCGACCTTCGAGCACGCCCAGACGGAGTTGCACACGCTGGTCGCCGGCTGGCGTGAGGCCATCCCCGAGGGGCACGTGCCGACGCCCGACAACCACCCGCTCGGCATGCGGAGCCTCCAGGAACAGATGACCGGCGGCGCGCGAACCGCGCTGCTGCTGTTGCTGGCCGCCGTCGGGCTCGTGCTGCTCATCGCGGTCGCCAACGTCGGCAACCTGCTATTGGCGAAGTCCGAAGGCCGGCGGCGGGAGGTGGCGGTGCGGGTCGCCATCGGCGCCGGTCGCGGTCGACTCGTGCGACAGTTCCTCACCGAGAGCCTGGTGCTCGCCACCATCGGCGGCACGCTCGGCCTGTTCCTGGGCTACGCCGGCGTGCGGCTGTTGCTCGCCACCAGTCCCGACAGCCTCCCCCGCCTGGCCGAGATCAGGCTCGATGCTCGGGTGGTGCTGTTCACGCTCGGGGTGTCGCTGCTCGCCGGCCTCCTGTTCGGGCTGGCGCCGCTGCTCCATCTCTCCGCACGCTCCATGGCGGCCTCGCTGAAGGAAGGTGGTCAGCGCACCACGTCCGGACTGGCCCGCCAGCGATTGCGCCGCGGGCTGGTGGTCGCGGAGATGGCGCTGGCCGTCGTGCTCGTCATTGGCTCGGGGTTGCTCATCCGCAGCCTGGGCGCGCTCAATCAGGTGGACGTGGGGTTCGACCCCAGAGGCCTGCTCACCTTCCAGCTCTATCTGCCGACCGCGCGCTACCCCGACGCCGGGGCCGCGGGTTCGTTCTACGCCTCACTCTTGCAGCGGGTCGAGGCGCTACCGGGCGTGCAGTCCGCCGCCGCCATGAGCGGTTTGCCGCCGCTCCGCAACGTGAACGCGAACGACACGGAGTTCGAGGGTCTGGAAGCCAGCCCCGATCGGCCGTTCAACGTGGATTACTACCAGATCGTCCAGGGCGACTACTTCGCAACGATGGGCATTCCGGTCGTCGAGGGACGCGGCTTCCAGTTGGGCGACGACGCGAGCGGCACTCCGGTGCTGCTCATCAACGAGACGCTCGCCAAGCGGTACTACCCGGACCAGAGCCCGCTCGGTCGGCGCATTCGGCCCGGTGGGGCGCCGTTCTGGATGACCATCGTCGGCGTCGTCAAGGACGTGAAGCAGGGCGGCCTCGCCGAGGCGACGGGCACCGAGCTGTACTTCAACAATCCGCAGGTGACCGCGGCCGGCGTGGCGCAGCGTACGATGAACGTCGTCGTGCGCACGTCACGGCCGCCCCTCTCCCTGGCGGGCGAGGTGCGCGCGGCGGTGCGTGAGCTGGACGCGGCCCTTCCGCTCGCGCAGATGCAGACCATGGACCAGAACGTCGCGGACACCATTCGCCGCCCCCGGTTCCTGACACTGCTTCTCGGTGTCTTCGCCGCGCTGGCGCTGGTACTCGCCGCGGTCGGCACCTACGGCGTGCTCTCTTACTCGGTGGCCGAGCGGAGTCACGAGATCGGCATCCGGATGGCCATGGGTGCGCAGACCGGCGACGTGATGCGCATGGTGCTGAAGAGCGGCCTCGTGCTCGCGGGCTCAGGCTTGGTCCTGGGTGTGCTGGGCGCCATCGGGGCCACGCGCCTGATGCGGACGCTGCTGTTTGGCGTGAGCGCCACCGACGTCACCACGTTCCTGGTGGCGCCCGTGGTGCTGGCAGTCGTGGGCGTGGCGGCGTGTATCATCCCCGCGCAGCGCGCGACGCGGGTCCATCCCGCGGTGGTGCTGCACGAGGAGTAAGCCAACCGCTCAGGGAAGATCTGCACACGTGCGGTAACTTGGGCTGCCTGCTCCGCGCGTGGTCGGCGAGTGAACTCGCCGCTCGGCAACAGCCGCTGAAGCGGCGGCCGGACGCCGGTTTACCGGCAGGCGCCGAGCCCCGAGTTCACTCGCGGATGCCGCGTGGCGGCGACGCCTCCCTGCTCACGAACTTGCGCAGACCTTCCCTAAGCGGCGCTTGAAGGAAGCAATCTACCTTCTTACATTAAGTTACGATGATGAAGCGACCCGTTCAGGTGTACCTCGACGACCGCGACCGCTCGGTGCTCGACCGGTTGGCCAAGCGGCTCGGTCTCT
>CAYWNR010000078.1:0-10625 GCA_964459705.1 uncultured Gemmatimonadaceae bacterium
ATGGATCGGAGCCGGCGGGCCTTGGCCCGCTCCAACTCCGGCGCGGTGAACCCGAATCGCTCGACCCGCGTGGCCTCGGTGAGCAGCGCGTCGAGGCCAGGCGGGATTGCCCCGTCCTTGACGGCGGCGAACATCTGGAAGAACTCTTTGGCCCCGATGAATCGGCCCTGTCCCACGCCGGCGCCCAGGAACGGGGGATCGGCCTTCTGGGAGATCTCGTACAGGCGCGCGTTCAGCATCGCCGAGAACAGGTCCTCGACGAGCCCCTGGCGATACGCGCCGTACGTGGAGTGGTCGCGGAGGGCCTGCTTGAAGGCGACTCCCACACTGGTGCTCGTGGCCTCGGGGTCCGACGCGATGGCGAAGAGGGGCTCGGTGTTGTCCGCCACGTCCGTCACGGGTCGGGGGCGCTCATTGGGCGGGTTCTGCAGTCTGGAGAAGTGCTCGCGGATCAGCCCCTCGACTTCGCGGGCGTCGAAATCTCCCACCGCAATCACCGCCATCAGGTCAGGGCGGTACCAGTCCTTGTAGAACCGGACGAGCTCGGGACGCTTGAACGACTCGAGCGTTTCTTTCTTCCCGATCGGCAGGCGTTCGGCGTACTTCGATCCCTTGAGCAGGATCGGGAACTGTTTGTCGAGCATACGGCCGTTCGCCCCGCGCCCGAGCCGCCACTCCTCGATCACCACGCCACGCTCTTTGTCGATTTCGACCGAGTCGAACGACACGGTCGACGCCCAGTCCTCGAGAATCTGGAACGCGGTGCGGAAGACGGAGGCCGTGTCGGTCGGAATCTCCAGCATGTACACGGTCTCGTCGAAGCTCGTGTACGCGTTCAAGTCCGCGCCGAACCGCATGCCGACCGACTCGAGATAGTCGACGATCGCCTGCTTGTGGAAGTGGCTCGTGCCGTTGAACGCCATGTGCTCGGTGAAGTGCGCCAAGCCCTGCTGGTCGTCGTCTTCGAGCACGGAGCCGGCGTGCACGACCAGGCGGAGCTCCGCCCGTTGCTTGGGCTCGTGATTCTCGCGGATGTAGTAGCGCAGGCCATTGGGAAGCGTCCCGAGCGTCACGGACGGATCGGTGGGCAGCGGACGCGCCAGATCTTGCGCCGCGAGCGCCGCCGGCACGGGGAGCGCGAGCAGCAGGAGCAGCCCCAAGGTGTCCTTGAACCGGTCCAGGTCGCGCCGCTGTTTCTTGGTCGGCCGGCCCTTTCCATCGTAAAACGCGGTTGGCTGGGTCTTGAGTTGGAGCGCGAGCGTCTCCCGAGCGCGTTTCGTCATGGGGTCCTCCTCATACAGGGTCGCGGCTTTTTTCGCCGGTCCGCGGCGCTCGGAGAGGCCGCGAATGGTCAGCCGGTATTCGAACGGGCCTTTGCGGACCCGTATCTGGTCTCCCTCGGTCACGTGTCGCGCACGCTTGGCGCGCTCGCCGTTCACCTCGACCCGCCCGCCGTCGAGGGCCTGCGCCGCCAGCGCTCGGGTTTTGAAGAACCGCGCGGCCCACAGCCACTTGTCGAGCCGCATGGGGGCGTGGCTGGGTGTGGTGGGCGGGACGTTGGCCATTCCGGCGTGCTCCGGTTCCGTCAAGGTGTCGCCCGGGCGGCGCGGTCGCAACCGGCCCCGCTAGTTTACCGGGCCTATGACCATCCTGGTAGCAACCAGTGCGGCGCTCCCGGGCCTCGCCCCCGACGACCGGCTACTGCTTCGCGCGCTCCGGGCCCTCGGCCTGTCCGCCGAGCCGGCGGTGTGGGAAGATCCCCACGCTGCGTGGGACCAGGCCAACCTGTGCGTGATCCGGTCCACGTGGGACTACGCCTATCGACGTCCCGAGTTCCTCGCGTGGGCCCAGCGGACCGCGGCGACCCTCGCGTTGTGGAACCCGGCACCGGTCGTGGTCTGGAATACGCACAAGCAGTACCTCGTGGATCTCGCCGAACGGGGGGTCCCGACGGTCCCGACGCGAGTGCTGCCGGCCGGTACGCCCGCGTCCCTGGATGCGGTTGTGCGGGAAACGGGTTGGGAGACCGTGATTCTCAAGGCGGCGATCGCGCAGACTGGCCGCTACCTGCGGCGGGTGGATCCCGGCGATCGGGAAGCAGGCCAGCGGCACCTCGACCGATTGCTCCCGCACGAGGACATGCTGCTCCAACCGTTCCTTCCGGGCGTGACCGCGGAAGGAGAGACGTCGCTCGTGTTCATCGGCGGCGCGTTTTCCCACGCCGTCCGCAAGCAGCCGGCCGCGGAGGACTTCCGCGTCCACGACGACTTCGGCGGCTCCGTCGATCCCGTGGATGCCACGGAAACACAATGCCAGGTCGCGGAAGCCGCCCTCGCGGCCGCGGGAGCGCCGCTGCTCTACGGCCGGGTGGATCTGGTGCCCGGGCCAACGGGACCGGTGGTGATGGAGCTGGAGCTCGTGGAACCGGATCTCTATTTTCGGACCGCGCCAGGCTCCGCCGAACGGATGGCGCGCGCGGTCGCGGCGCTCTTGGAATGACGGCCTGGGAAGGGCCGCGTGTCTGGGGCAGCGGGGCAGCGGGGCAGAGATAAGGAGCCCTGGAGGTTCAGCGCGCCGAGGTTCAGCCAGGCGGGCGTGACGAACACTGGGTGCTCATCCGGCGGCGACGGGATTCCTGAGGACGCCGAATCCGGGAATCTCGACCTCGACGACGTCGCCCGGGACGAGGGGCCCGACCCCCTCGGGCGTGCCCGTCGCCACGAGGTCACCGGGCTCGAGCGTCATGATCCAGGAGATGTAGGCGAGCAGGTAGGGAATGGGGAACGCCATGTCTCGGGTGTGTCCGTGCTGCCGGACGGTCTGGTTGACCCGCCCGATGACCTCCAGGCCGGCGAGATCCGTCCCGGCATCGATCGCCATCACGGGCCCGACCGGACAGAACGTGTCGAATCCCTTCGCCCGGGTCCACTGACCGTCCGTCTTCTGGAGATCCCGTGCCGTCACGTCATTCAGGCACGTGAGTCCCGAGATGGCTGCGCGTGCCCGCGTTTCGTCGGCATGGCGTAGCCGTTGGCCGATCACGACGCCGATCTCAGCCTCGTGCTCGACCCGGTGCGACTCCGGCGGCACGACGATCGCCTCGCCGCTGGCGATCACGGCCGACGGGGGTTTCAGGAAGAGGAGGGGCCGCTCGGGCACCTCGTTGCCAAGCTCGCGGGCGTGCGCGGCGTAATTGCGACCCACACACACGATTTTCCCGGGACGATAGGACACCGGCATCTCGTAGCTGAGGACGCTGGAAAATAGCCCACCCCTGATCCCGTTTCGCAGCCTGGGTATCTTTCGCGCCCCATGACATATGCCCCCGCCTCCAGAGGTCTGGTCCTGATGCTTGTCGCGGGCATCACGGCAAGCGCCGGGTGCCGGTCCCGGGACCGGGCTGCGGATGGGGCGGACGCCGGGGCCGTGACCTACGGGTTGCGTGGAGACCTGTACCCGGCTCCCCTGGCGAAGCCCGCGCTGGTGCTCACGGACACGCGCGGGCAACCGTACGATTTTCAGCGCGAGACCGCGGGTTACCTGACGCTGCTCTTCTTCGGGTACACGAACTGTCCGGACGTCTGCCCGATCCACATGGCCAATTTGGGGGCGGTGATTCCCAAGCTCCCGCCCGACGTGCAGGACCGCATCCGCGTCGTGTTCGTGACCACGGATCCGGCTCGCGATACGCCGGAGCGACTCAAGATGTGGCTGCACAATTTCAGCGATGCGTTTGTCGGACTGACGGGGGACACGGCGACGATCAACGCGGCGCAGCGTGCGCTGTTCCTGCCGCCGTCCGAGATCGGTCCAGCGGACAGCACCGGCGCCTACGTTGTTGGGCACTCGGCGGCGGTCATCGTGTTCACCCCGGACGATCTGGCGCACGTCCGCTACCCATTCGGCATCCGGCAAGCCGATTGGGCGCACGACCTGCCGCGCCTCCTGGAGATTCGGTGGTCCGAGCACTGATCGTCGCGGGCGCCGCGGTGGTCGTCGCGTGCGCCGGGCAGCCCGAAGTGAGCGGCGCGACCGTCTCGGTCCTGGATGCGTATTCCGCCGAGCCGGTGACGCTGGACGTCGCGGCGGTCTACCTGACCATTCGCAACAACACCGCCAAGCCCGACACGCTGGTTGGCGTCGAGACCCCAATTGCCGCGACGGCGAATCTGCACCGTATGGTGGGATCGACCGGCGCCCCGCAGATGCGCGCCGTGAGCGGAGCCGAGATCCCGGCGCACGGCCAACTGCGGCTGCGTCCGGGGGGGCTGCATCTGATGCTCATGAACCTCGTGACGCTGCCGCACGCCGGCGATACGGTGGACCTCACCCTGGAGTTCCGGCACGCGGGGACGATCGCCGTGCGGGTACCCGTTCTGTCGTATCTCGAGGTCGGCGAGCGCGCCGCCGTGGGTGGCGGTCAGGAGCAACGGTGACCTGGTGGTGCACCGCGAGCGGCGCGCCCTGGAGTTGGACCTGGCGGGCGTACCCCGGTGTGTGGCTACTCGTGGGTGGGCTGGTTGCGTTCTACGTCGTAGCGTTGCGCCGGCTCGAGCCGTCCCGCTTCGCCGCGGACGACCGGCCCGTCACCGTACGCGAGCTGATCGTGTTCGCGACCGGGGTGTTGGCGCTCTGGGTGGCGCTGGATTGGCCGGTGGGGCTGCTCGCGGCGGGCTATCTGCTGAGCGCCCACACGGCGCAGTACCTCCTGCTGGTGCTCGTCGCCCCACCGCTGTTGCTGTTGGGGTGCCCGCGCTGGTTGCTCCGCCGGCTCATTCGGGGGCGGACGGCGTTCCGTGTGGCCCGATATCTCAGCCGGCCGCTCGTGCCGCTCCTCGTGTACAACGTGGTCCTCGTGGCGATGCATATGCCCCCGGCCATCGAGGCGGCGCGGGGCACGGCTCTGGTGACGTTCACGCTGGACATGGTGACGATCGCTTCCGGCCTGATCTTCTGGTGGCCCGCGCTCGGCCGGCTGCCGGAGTTGCAGCCGATGGGCTATCCGGGACGCATCGGATACCTGTTGTTGAGCGTGTTCCTCCCGACGGTGCCGGCGGTGTTCTTCACGTACGCCCGGTTCCCGATCTACGAGTTGTACGAGTTGGCGCCGCGCGTGCACGGCATCTCAGCCGTGACCGATCAGCAGGTGGCGGGGCTGATGATGAAGACGGTCGGCGGGTTGATCCTGTTCACGACGATGTCGGTGATGTTCTTTCGGTGGCATCGGATGGAGCAGGAGGAAGAGGCGCCGGTGAAGGAGCGCGTCTCGTGAGGTGACGGGTGCGATCGGAGGCGGCCCGATGTGTGGGGAGGCAGCACGGATAGAGGCTCGCTGCCGAACGCGGTCGTGATCATGAGTGGAGGTGGAGTGGGAACTCCCCGTGGCGCGGCCTTGGTGGCCACAGCATTCAAGGGAAGAACAGTCTCTATTTACAGCTCACGTCGGCTCGACGCGAGAATCTCATCATCGAGAGTGAACGGCGGTTCCCCGACGAGCATCTCGTACAGCACGCAGGCCAGGCTGTAGATGTCGCTTCTGGGATCGACCTCTCCGGTGCCGGCGGCCTGCTCCGGGCTCATGTACGACGGCGCGCCGAGAGCCACGCCGCTGGAGGTGAGACTGTCTTTTCCCGAGACGTCGAGCGCCCGCGCGATCCCGAAGTCCGCGACCAGCACGTCGTCGCCCGCCAGCATGATGTTGCCGGGTTTGATGTCGCGGTGCACACCCCATGGCCGTGCGCGTACGCCAGCGCATCCGCGACCTCACTCGCGATCCGCACCGGGTAGGGGATGGGGATTTGATGCTCCCGCCGCAGCCGATCGGCGAGCGACTCCCCATCCACATACGGCATCACGTAGAACGGCACGCCATCGATCTCGCCGGCGTCGAGCAATGGCAGGATGTGGGGATGCTGGAGGTGGCCGGTGATCTCGATCTCGCGGGTGAAGCGGCCCGCCCCCACGACCGATGCAAGGTCCGGCTTCAATACCTTGACGGCGACCGGGCGATCGAGCTTGCGGTCCTGCGCGAGATACACGTGGGCCATCCCGCCGCTTCCGACAGGGCGAGTGATCTCGTAGCGACCGGCCAACGTGCCACAGAGCTGAGTAAGTGGGGTCGCCACGTTACGCTCGCTCGTATGAAGAGCCTGCTACGATACGGCACGGTACGGCGGTCGGCTAGAAGAACGCCGACCAAGTCTGTCTGGATCCGGTCAGTCGCGCCCGCCACGCCCGGGACCCCGGCCCTTTCCAGTGGCTTGATTACCCCGCGAGCGCTCCCACCAGCGCCCCAGCGCTCTTCGGCCGGTCCTTGGGCTTCTTCGCCAGCGCCTTCTCGATCGCCGCCTCCACGTGCGCCGGCACGTCGGGCCGCGCGGTCCGCAGCTTCGGCACGCGCTCCTTGGCGTGTCGCGCAATCACCGCCTGCGGCGTCGCCCCTGTGAACGGCGGATGCCCGGCGAGCGCCTCGTAGAGCACGCAGCCGAACGCGTAGATATCCGATCGGCCGTCGAGCTTGCGCGCCGCCGCTCCCTGCTCGGGACTCAAGTACTGCGGCGTGCCGATCACGACCCCGCTCGGCGAGAGCGACTCGCTCGTCGCCGCCTCCATGGCGCGGGCGATCCCGAAGTCGCACAACACCCACCGGTCCTCGTGGGAGAGAATGTTCTCGGGCTTGATGTCCCGGTGGATGACGCCGTGCTCGTGCGCGTAGTCGAGCGCGCTCCCGATCTGCCGGGCAAGCTCGATCACGTCCACGAGCGGGAGCTGGCGCTCTTCGAGCAAGCGTGTCTTGAGCGATCCGCCGCCGGCGCACGGCATCGTGTAGTACAGGTACGGGCCCACTTCCCCGGTCTCCAGCAGCGGGAAGATGTGGGGGTGGTGCAGGGGCGTCAGGACCGACACTTCCCGACGGAAGCGCTCGTGGCCCAACCCGACCGCGATCTCGGGCCGGATCACCTTGATGGCGACCTCGGCATCGTCCGACCGCCGCCGAGCACAGAACACGTAGGCCATGCCGCCACGACCCAACTCGCCCTCGATAGCGTACAACTCAGCGAACGCGGTGCGGACCGCCTCCTGGTGGAGACTCATCGCGCCCGCCGACCGCTCCGACGTATGGTTCCCCGCGGAAAGGCCACGGGGCTCTCCAGCCCGCCGGCCCCAACGGCCGCCACTCCGAAGTAGTAGTCGTCCACGACCAGCCCGTCGAAGGTATGCTCGGTGACGGGCCCCACCCACCGGCCGTGGTCCCACGTGGGCGAGTCAGTCAGCCGCCAGTACACGCGGTAGCCGACCAACCCTGTCGTGTCAGCCGGCGGGGTCCACGTGAGCCTCGCGCTCGGCTGGACGCTGCCACCCAGACGAACGTCCTGGGGCACGTCCGGCGCCCACGCCAGGGCGGCAAGCGTGACCGCGTTCAGGGCGGTGAGCTTCCGCGCGTAATCGAAGTCCACTCCCGCGATCACGTCCCCGTACGCGACGCCGTTCTCCTCGCGGACGTCCTGGTGCTGGCGGTTGTAGTTCTCGTTCGTCTCCATGACGCGAACCGCCGGGAATCCCGCGTCCGCGAATGGTCGCTGTTGGCCGCCGCGGCCGAACCGGTCCAGCCGGTACACCATCATGACGTCCAAACCATCGACGTACTCATCCGCCATCCGGTCGATGTAGCGGGCGAGCTGTCGCGACGTCCAATCGACGTCGCTCCCGCTAGTGCGACGATTCCCGCGCTCTTGCTCGGTCTCGACCGGGGAAATGCCGTCCGAGAACACGCGGGCCGTGCCGTTGTCGATGACTCCGTTCACGCCTTCGATGTTGCCGATCATGTCGTCGTTCAGCATTGCTTCCACGTTCCAGCCGCCGTCGACCGCCATCCGCGCCACCGTGCGACCACCGAACAGACCCTGTTCTTCGCCCGAAAGCGCCAGATAAGCGATGCTCGCGTTGAACCGCGAGCGCGTGAGCAGCCG
Organism: uncultured Gemmatimonadaceae bacterium; assembly: GCA_964459705.1. GTDB lineage: Bacteria > Gemmatimonadota > Gemmatimonadetes > Gemmatimonadales > GWC2-71-9 > JAOTWJ01. Next base: position 7,971 of record CAYWNR010000078.1, read on the forward strand.
AGCCGCTTCGAGCACCCCGGCGATCCCGCTCGCGTTGTCATTGGCGCCCGGGGCGGAATCCACGGCGTTCATGACGTCGCTGATCCGGCTGTCGACGTCGCCGCTCATGATCACGTAGCGATTGGGATCGGTCCGGCCGCGCTGAATCGCCACCACGTTGACGACGTTGGTCGAATCGCGAATCCGGCCCTGGGGCGGGTAGATCTCGGCAACGTACCGTACGTCGAGGCATCCGCCGCACGCGGCGCTGATGCTGTCGAACGCCGCCTTGATCCAGCGCCGCGCGGCCCCGATCCCCCGGGTGGTCGAGAGGGTATCCGAGAGCGTGTGGCGCGTACCAAAGCGCACGAGCGCGCGGATGTCGGCTTCGATACGGGACGCCGAAGGCCCCGCCGCGATGGCCTGCAGCAGGGAGTCGGCGGGGACCGGCCCTTGCTGCGCGTCCAACGCCGGTGCGGCGAGAAGGGACAGCAAGACCGTTAGGACTGGGAGTCCCTTCCGGCCACGCGATCGGGTGTGCTCGGGCATCCACGGCTCCCTCGGGCAATCCGGCGATGAGTTGATGGGAATACGATAGCGCCGTACGGGACTGGTGGTCCAGGGCGCGTTTCCCAGCGCCCGCCCGTGGGCACCTACGCGATCGGTCGTGACGGATTGACGGCCCGCGTCCGCAGCCTACCTTCTTTCACTATCCGGAAGGAGCCGTCGCCTGCCGGTGACGGCGTGGTGGGCAACCGAGGTGGAGGCGTGTCATGTGGCGTGAGAAGCTCGCTATCGGAATGGTCGGGGTGGTGGTCGCCTGCCAGCCGGCGACGATGACCCGGCAGGAGCGCGGCGTCCAGGAGCAGGCCGTGCAGGCGCGATTGAACGACTGGGCCAAGGCCTTCAGCAACCGCGAGGCGAGCGCGCTGGCCACCTACTACGACAGCAGCGCGACGACGACGATGGCGTGGCCGGACGGAGAGCGGACGAACGGGTGGGAGGCGGAAGCCGCGAAGGAGCGGCAGTTCTTCCAAGAGGCCCGCCAGGTGAACTTCGTCTTGCAGAATCCCGTGGTGGAGGTGCTGTCGGCCGGGGTGGCGATCACGACGTTCCGGCACGCGATGGACTTGATCGTCGGCGACGTCAATCCTGAGCGCCGGTATTTCACCGGGCAGGGGATGCTCGTCTGGACCCGCCCGAACGACAAGGGTACGTGGGTCATCTCCGCGGGCCAGGTGTCCGAAACGGCGCCGACGCCGACGCCCCAGCGTCGCCGCTAGGTCTGCCGTCAGGATCCCGCCCGCGCGCGGTGCGGGCGGGTTCGTGCCTTGTGGGATCTCCGCGTCTTTCCTATAGTTGTGCAACCTCGACTGGAGTGCCCGGCGGATGTCGGACCCCTTCCTCAGTGCCGAGGACTATGCTGAGCAGGCTCATCAACTCTACAACGAAGGCCAATTCGACGACGCGGTGCACCTCCTGCAAACGGGATTGAACGCCTACCCGTTCGCGGCGGAGTTGCATGTCGGATTGGCGTACGCCCACCTCGCCCGCGAGGAGTTCGCGTGGGCCCGCCGCAGCTTTGACGACGCCCTCCGCATCAATCCGGAGCATGAAGACGCGCTCGTGGGCCTTGGCGAGGTCCTGCTGAAGTTGGGGCAGGTGCCGCGCGCCCTGCAGTGCTTCGAGATGATGCTGGTCCTTGGCTTCCGAGACGATCACGACCTCGTGCTCCAGGCCGGTCGTGCCCTGTTTCGCGAAGGGGCGTTCACGGCCGCGCGCCGGTTCTTCGAAGTCGCGGGCGAGTCCCACCCGGACTCGGCGGAGGCTCGGGCGTGCCTGGGATATGCCGACCACCGCCTGGGGCGAGATCCGGACGCCGCCAAACACCTGCGGCATGCACTCGAGCTGGACCCGCACCACAGCGAAGCCCGGATCTACCTCGGGAACGTGTTGTACGACCGCGGCGAATTCGAGGCGGCCCTCTACCATTTCGAGCAGACGGTGCCCGACGACCACCTCGATGAACTGGCGGTGTGGCGCCTGATCGAGCTCAAGAAGTCGATCTACCGGCTCGAACCGGACGACCCCGAGCTCGGCCCGTGGACTGAGCGCCTCGCCGAGCTCGCGTCGGAGGGAGACGCGATTGGTGATCTGTTGGCCGAGATCGAAGCGACTCAAGCGGACGGGACGGTCCGGGACCCGCTGCAGCTCGAGCTCTTCGGCACGTTGCTGATGGAGCTCGATGGGATGCGGCGGCGCCCCGGCGGCGCCCACCATCGGGTCATGACGCGGCGGGGCGCGACGTACAACGGCACCTGGGAGGAGATCGTCGAGCAGATGCGGGCGGACGACCCGGATGTGGTGGCGGGTTCCGTCGAAGACTACATGGCGCGTGTCGCGCGGCGGCAGGCCGCCGAAGGAATCGTGCTCCCGGCTACCGACGCCGAGAGCTTTCTGCTCGCGAGTGCGGTCGCCGGCCTCGTTCGCATCGTGCGTTGAAGTCACGGCGGTCCCGATTGTGCCGGTAGTCCCTCGGGTCCGCCGGGTCCGCCGGGTCCATCGGGATAGGCCCGAGGGGCGCTAGCATCCCGCCCCGTCCGTTCTACCTCCGCTTTCTCCGACTCCATGCGCTGGACCGATACCGTTGTCCGCGACGTTCTTCCCAACGGGCTT
>CAYWNR010000079.1:0-10597 GCA_964459705.1 uncultured Gemmatimonadaceae bacterium
GCCGCCCAGTTCCTCGACATGCCCTACGTCATCAGCTCCAGCGAGGGCGGACAGGTCGGGCCGCTGGCGGATGGAACCACGATCCTCGTGCGCGCGGACGACGTGACCAGGGCGCGGGAGCTCCTCGGCGAGGCCAGTCCCGCGGACCCCACGGCATTGGACCCGTGACTGGCGATCGCATGTTCACGCTGCTGGGCGCCGCCTCGGGGCTTCTCGCCGTCGCGGCGGGAGCATTCGGCGCCCACGCGCTGCGAGCGCGGATTCCGGCCGACCTGCTGGCGGTGTTCGAAACCGGAGTCCGGTACCAGATGTACCACGCGTTGGCGTTGTTTGCCGTGGCATGGTTCAGCACCCGATCGACGGCTCCCCAGGTGGCGTGGGCCGGTTGGCTGTTCGTCGCCGGGACCATCGTGTTCTCGGGCAGCCTGTACGCGCTTTCCCTCACCGGCGTGCGGTGGCTCGGGGCCATCACGCCGGTTGGAGGTGTCGCGTTCCTCGCGGGATGGCTCGCCCTCGCGTGGGCGGCGGTCTCCCGCACGTGAGGCTCCTTCTCATTCCGGAAACGCCCTAAACATGGCACCGACGGTGTACTTCAATGGCGCCTTCGTCTCCAAGGACGACGTGCGGATTTCCCCCGACGACCGTGGATTCCTGTTCGCGGACGGCGTCTACGAGGTCGTACGGAGCTACCAGGGGCAGATCTTTTCGCTGGATGCCCACCTGGGTCGCCTCGAGCGTGGCCTTCGCGCAATCGAGATCGCGGGAGTGGACGTGGCCGGCCTCGGATCCGTGTTTCGCGAGCTGTTGACGCGGAACGGCCTCACGAGCGACGCGACCGTCTACCTGCAAATCACGCGCGGCGCGGCCCCTCGCGTGCACGCGTTCCCCGATCCACTGCCCCCGCCGACGGTGTACGCCGAGGCGCGCACGTTCGCCCCGAAAGGCGACCCGGCAGTGGGGATCCCGGTGATCACCGTTCCCGACGTGCGTTGGGCCCGGTGCGACATCAAGACCGTGGCGCTGATCCCGAACTGCCTGGCGAATCAACGGGCGCGCGAGGCGGGCGCCGTCGAGGCCGTGTTCGTGCGTGACGGCGTGGCCCTCGAGGGGACCGCCAGCAGCTTCTTCGCCGTGATCGACGGCGAAGTCCGCACCGCGCCCGCCTCCAACTACATCCTGCCGAGCATCACACGGGGCGTCGTGCTCCAGGTGTGTCGCGAGGGCGGCATCGCGCATCGGGAGACCCCGGTGTTCGTGCAGGAGCTGCCGCGCGCCGCCGAGCTGTTCATGGCGGGCACGACGCTCGAGGTGATGCCGGTCGTCCAGGTGGACGGTCGGCCGGTGGGCAACGGCCGTCCAGGTCCGGTCACGACGGGGCTCCACGCCGCCTTCCGCAAGCTGGTGCCGCGGTTGCCGTGACGGCTCCGTCTCGTTGCCGTATTGGCCGATTGCTGATCGCGACGGGCGTGCTCCTGGGCGCGACCGTTGTGCCGGCTGGCGCCCGCGCCCAGGACACGAGCGCCGCACTGCCCACACTCGCCGGGATTCGTGTGACCGTGCTGCCGGCTGGGTTGCAGCTCGCCGCGCGGCGCGATTCGTTTCGCATTCTCATCCAGGACTCCGTCGTCGGCGGTCAGGTGATCGAGGTCCGCCGACTCGGAGACAGCGTGGTGCTCCACGAGCGCACGGTGATCCCGCCACTCGACATGAGCCAGGAAACGCGCGTCGTCATGGACGCGCGGTCGTTGGCACCGTGGTCGGTCGAGCAAACGGGTCATGTCGGCTCCCAGCTGGCCAACACCCGGATCGTGATGTCCGACGGCCGGGTCCGGGGTCGCGCGGAGACCCCTGGCGTCGGAGGCGAGAGCCGAGTCACCGAGGTCGACACCCTGTTCCCGGTCGGCACGATCGACGTGAACCAGATCCCCCTCCTGGTGCCGCTCCTCCCACTCGTGGAGGGAATAGAGCTCGGCATCGATGTCTTCAATGCGGCAGACGGGTCCATTCGCCCGTACCGGCTTCGGGTCGAACCAGATTCAACGGTTGATCCCTCAGAACGCGACCCCGACGTCGTTCGGGTCCTCGTGCTGGGAGGTGAGCCAACCCGATGGTACGTGCGACGCGATTGGTCGCGGCAGGTCGTGCGAATCGAGGGTGTGAAGCAACCGCTGGTCTTCGAGTTGGTGCGGTAGGGCGCGGGGCCACCGGGTCCGCCGGCACCATCCAACTTAATACAGGCTCGCAGCTTGGAGCGCCCTTCTCCGCCCCCGGATCAGCCCCGCAGCTCGCCCTCGGCACCAAGTATGCGCATCCACGAAGGCCGATCAGGACGTGTGGAGGACGGCCCGGCCGGTGGCGCCCCGAAGACGGGCTTGGCCACGGGCCGTAGGTGCTTGACGCCACGGACCTTAGAGGGCACTTTGGCGGGGTGTTTTGCGATATGGATTTAAGGAAAGCTCTCGGTTGCTAGCCATGCAGCAGTGTGCGCATTGTGCCACACCGGTGCCGGACGACGCGCGCTTTTGTCACGCGTGCGGTTCGCTTGTCTCCGACGCGGAGGGACAGGCGCGCGTTTCGGGCACGATGACCCAGGACTCGTTCGACAAGATCGAAGAGCTCCTGCGCATCGAAACCGCCGGCGACTACGAGATCAAGCAACTGCTCGGCAAGGGCGGCATGGCGGTGGTGTACCTCGCGCGCGAAGTCCATCTCGCCCGGAACGTGGCCATCAAGGTGTTGCCGCCGGAGCTGACGTTCGGCCACGGCGTCGAGCGGTTCAAGCGGGAAGCCAAGACGGCCGCCGCCCTCGACCACCCGAACATCATCCCCATCTATCGCGTCTCGGCGGGCGGCACGCTGTTCTGGTACGCCATGAAGTTCCTCGAGGGCCAGTCCCTCGAGCAAATGCTCAAGGACCGCGGCAGGATCTCGCTCGACCTCACGATGAAGATCTTGGCGCAGGTGGCCGACGCGCTGGACTACGCGCACGAGCACCAGGTCGTGCACCGGGACATGAAGCCGGCCAACGTGATGCTCAACAGCCGGAACCGGGTCATCGTCACCGACTTCGGCATCGCGAAGGCGCTCTCCGAGGGGACCCTCACGGCGTCCGGGTCGGTGATCGGCACGCCGTACTTCATGTCGCCCGAGCAGGGCATGGGGAAGATGGTGTCGGGCGCCTCGGACCAGTACTCGGTCGGCGTGATGGCATACCGGATGCTCTCGGGCAAGGTGCCGTTCGAAGGGGATTCGGCCATCGACGTGCTGCACAAGCACTGCATGGTTCAGGCACCGCCGCTCGAGACCGCCGCGCCGGGGCTCCCAAGGCACCTCTACCTCGCAGTGCACCGGGCACTGGACAAGAGTCCAGAGCGTCGGTTTCCCACTGTGCGCGCGTTCATCGAAGCGATGGAAGACCAGAACGCCATGTCGGCAGCCGCGATCTCCCTGTCGGGAACGGGTGCAAGCGACGCGACGCTCGTCGTTTCGACGGACCAGTTGTCGGTGTCGGATCTCGCGACGACGCCCATGCCGAGCCTTGGCGCGTCCATTCCTCCGGTGATCGCGGATACGCGGGCCGGTACGCGGCCGCCGCGTCCGGCACCGCCGCCCGCGAAAAAGAAGAAGGGGTTCCCCATCGGGCTGGTCGTTGGGCTGTTGGTGGTAGTGATCGGAGCAGGTGGGGGCACGGCCTACTATCTGTCGACGCGCGGGGGTCCAACCACGACACCGCAGCCGGTGCCGCAAACACAGGCCCCGGCATCGGGCACCCAGACGGCACCGTCGCAACCACAGGCGCCCGCTACGCAGTCACCGCCGCCGCAGCCGGCACCGGCGACACAGTCGCCCGCGACCCAGCTGCAGCCTCAAACGCAACGTCCCGAGTCCGTGGCCCCGCCCGCGCCGCGAATCGGGACCCTCTTCGTGACCGGGCTCCCGGAAGGCGGCTCGATCGTCATTGACAACGGCAAAGTAGTACGCAATCAGACCAGCGTGGATCTGGATCCAGGGTCGTACCGCGTCACGCTGGCCGCTCCCGGGTTCGAGGCGCAAAACCAACGCGTACGCATCTCCGCCGGCCGGACCGTGCAACTGACGTTTCGCGCAAGCGCCGTCCGAGCCCAGGCGTCGCAGCCGAATAAGCCGCCGGTACCTCAGCCGCAGCCGCCCCCCGGGCTTCAGCCCAACACCGGCGTGCTGTTGCTGGGGCTCAACGCCGCGGCTGAGCTCGTCCTTGACGGAGACAACAAGGGCACGCAGCGCCGCTATCGGGCCGTGCTCCTCGCCACCGATCACGTTGTGCGGCTGAGCGCCGTCGGGTATCGAGACACGACCGTCACGGTGCGCATACCGGACCGCGATTCGATACTCGTCAGGGTCAATCTGGAACGCAGATAGTCGCGACCGAACCCCCCAAGGGAGGTCCGTGCATGTCAAGAGTCTCGTTCGTCGCTCGCATCGCAGCCACTGTCGGGGTCGCGATGGTTGCGTTCGTCGCGCCCGCCCGCGCCCAAGACCGGGGCGACTTGATCCGCCAGGCCGAGCAGTTCTACCAGAACTTCCAGACCGAACCCGCTCTCAACAACCTGAAGATCGCGCTCGATCCGACGCGCGGTGAACCCGACAGCCTCTGGGCCCACGGCGTCCACTTGCTCGCGCAGATCTACACCGAGCAGAACGATACGGCCCTGGCCATTGCCTGGTTGCGGTGGGCTATGCGTGCCAGCCCAGGCCTCCGCATTGACCCCTCGAAGTTCAACCCCGACCTCCTGACCATGTCGGAGGCGGCGCGCGCGTTTGCGCGACGGACAGAGAGCGCGGGCGACTTCGTCACGGATACGCACTTCGAGTGGCCGGCCAGCCGGACGGTCGAGCAGCTGGGGCAGGTACGCATTGACCCCGCTGGGCTGGGTACCGCCGTGCGGGTTCTCCTGCAGGGACCCGGGGACGCACAGGGGCGAGCGGTCCTGGAAGGACGAACGGCGACGGGGCTGCTGCCCGGCTCGTACGAAATCCAGGCAGGGGCGGACGGGTTTTCGGCAATCCGCATCACGCGAGAGGTCCTCCCCGGTGTGACCACGGTCCTCAAGTTCAACCTCCAGCTCATTGGCGTTGCGGCGGCTGGCCCTCCGACTCTCGGAGACCAGCTACTTGGCCGGATGCGGGGCGGTACCGCCCGCCTCTCCGTGTGGCGGTTTGGGCGTGGTCCGACGTGCGCCGCCGGCTTCTATGCGGGCACCGCCTTTCTCGTGACCACCTACGAGGCTATCAAAGGCGCCGACAGCACCGTGGTCACCACGTCGGACGGCTCGCGGATCGAGAACCGGGTCGTGCGCGTAGCCCTGTACGACACCACGCGCAACGTGGCGGTGCTCAAGCTCCCGTCGCGGCGGGATTCCCTCCCCCTCAACACGGCGCTCCCGCAGCGCGGGCAATGGGTTTGGCCACTCGCGTTCACCGACTGCAACAACGGCACGGTGAACAACCGCGCCGTGCGCATCGCGCTCGGCGCCGATCCCATTGAGCTTGGAGAGTCGACACAAGGGGCACAGTTGGGTGCGGCACTCGTCGACTCGACAGGTGCGGTGCTCGGTCTGACGTATCGCGGCGACCGCGCCATCCCGGCCGCGACCATCGTCACCCTGCTCGACGAGGCACGCCGGCGCGACCAGGCGGGACAGTTGATGACACTCGCCGCCGTGGCGCAGCAGCAGGGGCTGGCACCCCGTCCGGGACAGCAGGTGGCCGGTCCGGCCCCAGAAGGCGGCAAGAAGGGCGGGTTCCCCGTCATCCTCGTGATAGGGGGGTTGGCCGCCGCGGGCGGCGCGGCGGCGCTCCTGCTCCTGGGGGGTGGCAAGGGGGAGCCCCCGGCTACGACTGGCAGCATTTTCATTCGCTTCCCGAATCCGTGAGCGGCAGACCTACGAGGTGCGTTCGACCGATTCCAGTCTGATCGCCGCACCTGGTCCTGCATTAGCGAGATGAGCGGGAGACCAGTGATGGCCGCCGCTCGGCACCGAGCGCGGCCTTCAGGCCGCGACCGGGACCACGATTCATGTCATCAGAAGAGTGGCGTTCTCCCTTGAGAGGTACACGCCCGAACGGCGCCGAGTTTCTGCTGACCAATGCGGTGAACGCGCGCGATTGCGCCCGGGCTGTGCGCGAGGTCAGGAGGCTCGGCCTCGACCCCGCTCGTATCCCCCACAAGAAGCCCGACTCGTGACGAGTGGACGTCACCTTCCTGGACGCAAGCGTCCTGTTCTCGGCCGCTTGGCGCGCGGATGCCGGCAGAACGCGGCCCCGGAGGGTGAGCGGGACTGAGCTGATCGCCTCGGTTACACGCCGGCCGAACTCGGCGCAACCTGCCGGATCCGGAGCGGGTGGATTGCCTGGAGGGTCTGCTCCAGTCGCCGAGGTTCGTTCCGGAAGTCCGGACCGCGTGATCGCCCAGGCGGCGGCGACTACACGCCTCCGCCCACGGCGGGCGGCATCACGATCAGTCTGCCGAACCCGTAGCTTTCTACGCGGACCGCTCAACCAAACGAGAACGGCGACCCGGAATCGGGTCGCCGTTTCGCTGTTCAGAGGCCTCGGGCGCTCGCTAGTGCCGGCGCTGCGAGGACACCCACCGGTCCGCCGACGTAGTGACTGTGGCCGTGCTCCCGACGGCCTGGGCGATGCTCGGCGCCCGGGACGTGACGGGCGCCCCTGCGCCCCGGAGCACCCAATAGTAGCTGTTCCGCAGGGTCGGGGTCGGCGTTGCGAGCCCGGCTCCGTACTCCAACGTGATCGTACTCACGACCACTCGTCCGGCGTCCAACGGATAGGTGGCATAGACCGGGCGGAACGGCGTGAGCTGTTCCGTGATCAGGGTGGTAGCGCCGGCCGGGAGAATGCCGGCAACGGATCCATTCGTCTCCACACAACCCTGCCCGGCATAGTCGATGTTGGTGTTGCTGAGATCGTCCCCGCCACCCGCCATCTCGTTAGGGCCGAAGACCAGCGGGTGATCCGACGTCGTCAGGGTGAGCCCGCTGCAACTCGTCGTCTCGTCTGCCACCCCCGTGAGGCCCGGGATGAGGTACCCCGGAACCGCCAAGTTGTCCGCGAGGTGACCCATGAGCCAACCGCCGCCACGCACGAAGGTATCCAGCGCCGTCTGGGCCACCGCTGCCCGCTCCGCGTCGTTCTGGCCCGTGTCCCCATATGCGTTAGACGGCAGGATCACCACGCGCGCGCCGCTGGGCACACCCAGGGCCAGGTCGGCCATCGGCCGGACCCAATAGTCGTAGCCGGACTTGAGGTTGAACGGCGGGTTCGCGAGGACCAGCTCCTCCTGGTTACCCCAGCCGGGCGTGTCCTTATACATCACGATCGGGGAGGTTACGGTAAACGGGTCGCTGGTAGCGCCCGTCAGCGTGCCGGAAGAAGCAGTGAGGGTGTAGTCCACGGCCGCCCGGTCGATGCTGATGCCGCTGAACGTGGCGATCCCGTTGACCGCGTTGACCTGGACTGTCCCGAACAGCCGGCCGTTGCCGGGCGGGTTGTCGCCGATGGCCAGGGTCACCGGATCCCGGGCGGTGGTGACCCGCGCCCCCGTCGCGTCGCGGATCTCCACTTGAATGGCCGGCGACATGGCGCTGCTGGTCACCGCCGCCGGCGCTTGGACCGTGAACGCCAGTTGGGTCGGGGTGCGCGGTGTCACGGTGAGAGCCACACCTCCCGGCGTACCCTTCCCCACCGCCGTGATCGTGACGCTGCCCCCACCCACCCCCGTCGCGAGCCCCGACTGATCCACGGTGGCGACGTTGTGGTTGGTGGATGACCAAAAGAAGTTGACGCTCGGGACCAAATTGTTGTTGGCGTCCCGCGCCTCGGCGGTGAACTGTTGCGTGGCGCCCGCGGCGATCGTGGGAGTGGCCGGCGTCACGGTCACGGTGGCCACGCTCTGGAGAGCCACCAGTGACGCCGCCGCGCTCCAGGCGCCCCCCGTAGTCACCACCTCATTGGTCGCCCGGACCCGCACGAAGTAGAGCGCCTCCGCCGGCACCGTGATCTGGGTACTCGTCCCCGTGAGGGTCACGGACGTGGCGCCGGCGAAACTCGCCGACTGCCCCCACTCCAGCACGTAGCCCGTAGCGTTGGCGACCCCAGAAAAGGAGACCGGGAACTCAAGCACCTCGGTAGTGTCCTGCGGGAACGGCGCCAGGACCGGGCGGAACGAATCCCAGTTGCCGATCGTGGCCGTGGCGGTCTGGCCGGCCACGACGTTGACGCCGCTCACCGACCCGAAATGGTCCACCTCGCTCGCGATCAGACCTTCCACCACCACGGCGTAGCTGCCCGGACTCAGACCGTCGATCGTCCCTTCGCAGGTGGCGTTGCACTGGAACGTGGCCGTCTTGTTGTCGGGACCGGTGACCGTGACGCTAATGCTCTCGAGGGCGGCCGCCTTCTCGGCGCCGGACGGCCCCGAGGCGGAGGTGAGCTGAAGCGCGATCGAACCCATCCCGGGCGGACCAGCCGCACCGTCGCCGCACGCAACCGCCAGGACGCCCGCACAGAGCACTGCCGGGAACCGCCGCATGATGCTCACCTCGAACCGCCGCATGATCCTCACCTCGAACCGCCGCATGATGCTCACCTCGGAAGGGTTGGCCCCTGCTAAGATTCCCGAGACGGGAACGGTGCGCAAGAGGCGGCCACGGCACCGCCGGTGCCCCGGGGGCTCAATCGGGACCGGGGCCCTCGCACAGCCGACGGTCTGCGCGCGCCGCCGGCCCGAACGTATCGCGTCGGGTGCAGGCCGTTCGGACCCCGTAGCCACGACGCACGGTGATGCTCAAGCGCCATCATTACCGCCGGGCTGCTCGCCGCCGCCCTGCCGGCCTGCGGCAGCAAGCAGTGCTGGTTCCGCCTCAGGGTCGAGCTGGCCCCCCACGGACGGGTTGGGCGCGCAACCTCCACCATCGAGAAAGCCCAGGGCGCGTTGCACGAGTTCGCCACTCAGTGCTTCGCCGAGCACCTCCTGGCGGCGCAGCGCGGCTTCGAGCTGCTGGAGCTGGGCAACCTAACCTGGATGCGCGGCCGGACCCGGCCGCCGCCCGCCAGCTGGGCGCGGACCACGGACTGGGGACGGCCCTTCTGGGCCACATCGTCGTCGCCAACGTCCGGCCCCGCGCCTCCATCGGCACACGCCAGCGCGTGGGCGCCGACGTGAGGGTGGCGATTCCATCCGCCCGCTCTCGGGCGAGTCGGGCGCGAAGCTATGAACCAACTCCGCCCGCGCCCGCGAGACGGTGGGATCGCGTTGCACATGCACGTATACACTCGCAGTCACGCGCGCGCCGCCCCGGCACTGCCTAAAGCGGAGAGTCCGAGCGCGGGGGGCGCAGCCCGCGCGTGTTGACCTCGTCACGACCGCCTTTGCCAGCGCGCGCGCAGCACGGTTGGTCCGACGATCAAGAGTGTGGACCTCTCCCCGTGGCGGCCTACGGCAACCTCCCGTCCTCCACGATCCAAACGGGCTGGGCGCACACCTGCGGGCTTACCACCAAGGGCAGCGCCTATTCCTGGGGCTCGAACTCCGACTCACAGCTGGGCGACGGTTCGTCGGTGCAAGACAGCCCACCGGAGTCCAGGTGGCGGGTTGCCTGACATTCAACACGCTCACGGTAGGTGGGTACCATGCGTGCGGACGCGTCGGGACGGCGGTGTGGTGCTGGGGTGGAGGATGGGACGGACAGTTAGGTTCCGGCACGGTCGCAAGCAGAAACCAGCCGGTTCAGACGATCCAGTAGCATGTCACCAATCTCGAACGGGTGACCCGCATTGCGGGCCACCACCCGTTCGCATCGGCGCGACGGACCCGGCTCGGCCGTCGCTTGACGTTCGTCGAATCGGGTGCATGATGCGGGGATGACCGGGCTACGTTCCACCTGCGGCCATTGCGGTGCCCCGCTTCCCGACGGCGCCAAGTTCTGCCATCGGTGCGGGGCCGCGCAGGTCACGGATACCCGGTCCGAACTGGAGCGACTGCGGGAGGCGCTCGGCGCCGACTACAGCATCATGGGCGAGCTGGGACGCGGCGGCTTCGCCGTCGTGTACCTCGTCGAGGACCACAAGACCCGGAGGCACCTGGCGGTGAAGGTGCTGCGACGGGAGCTGCTGGTGTCGCACGTGCTGGTCGAGCGGTTCCGGAGGGAAATCCGGCTGGCGTCCCGGCTCGATCACCCCAACATCCTCCCATTGATCTTCTCCAGCGACAGCGCGGACTTCGCCTACTACGCCATGCCACGGGTCAAGGGGAGGACGCTGAAGGAGGTGCTGCGCGCAAGGGGGAAGCTTCCTGTGATCGAGTCCGTCCGACTGCTGCATGACCTCGCGTCGGGGCTCGCGCACGCGCACGACCGGGGCGTCGCGCATCGGGACATCAAGCCGTCCAACATCATGCTGGAACCGGATGGGAAGCCGTTGATCCTCGATTTCGGGTTGGCGCGGGCGCTGGCCGCCGCCGAGGGCAGCACGCTGACGGTGTCCGGGGAGATCATCGGCTCGCCGCAGTACCTGGCACCCGAGCAGGCCGCGGGCGATGCCA
>CAYWNR010000080.1:0-10549 GCA_964459705.1 uncultured Gemmatimonadaceae bacterium
CAGGAACGGAATCGTGGTCGTCACGCCCTCGATGATGAACGAGTCCAGCGCCTGGCGCATCCGCGCCAGCGCTTCCGTGCGCTTGTTGCCGTGGACGATCACCTTCGCAAGCAGCGAATCGTAGTACGGCGGGACCGTGTAGCCCGCGTAGATGTGGGTGTCCACGCGCACGCCGGGGCCACCGGGTGGATGGAACGTCGTGATCGTCCCCGGGCTCGGCCGAAAGTGGTGGAACGGGTCTTCGGCATTGACGCGACACTCGATGGCGTGACCGCGCACGCGCCCGCCCTTGATCTCGAACTCGAGCTCCTCGCCCGCGGCAACCCGAATCTGCTCCTTCACGAGATCGAAGTTGGTCACCATCTCCGTGACCGGGTGCTCGACCTGAATGCGCGTGTTCATCTCCATGAAGTAGAAGCTGCCGTCCTGGTCGAGCAGGAACTCGACCGTTCCCGCTCCCACGTAGTCGATGCGCTGCGCGGCCCGGACCGCCGCGTCCCCAAGCCGTTCTCGCAACGCCGGGTCCACCGCCGGGCTGGGGGACTCCTCGATCAGCTTCTGGTGGCGCCGCTGGACCGAGCAATCGCGCTCACCGAAGTGCATCACCGTGCCGTGCCGGTCACCCATCACCTGAATCTCGACGTGACGCGGACGCGCCAGGTACTTCTCGACGTACACCTCCGCGCTGCCAAAAGCGGCCAGCGCCTCGTTCCTCGCGAGCTGGAACGCCTGCGCGAACGCGGGAGCGTCCTTCGCCACCCGCATGCCCTTCCCACCCCCACCGGCGGCGGCCTTGATCAAGACCGGGAATCCGATCCCCCCCGCAATCCGCTCGGCTTCCGCCGAATCCCCGACCGCGCCCGGCGACCCTGGGACCACCGGGATGCCAAGCTCCTCCACCAGCCTCCGCGCCGCGGCCTTGTTTCCCATGAGCCGGATCTGTTCCGCGGTCGGTCCGATAAAGGCGACCCCGGAGGCCGCGCACGTCTCCGCGAACTCAGGACTCTCCGCCAGGAAACCGTAGCCGGGGTGGATGGCGTCCGCGCCGGTGATCTCGGCGGCCGCGATGAGGGCCGGGATGTTGAGATAGGACAGGCGGGCCGGCGGCGGCCCGATGCAGACGTCATCATCCGCGAACCGCACGTGCAAGGACTCGCGGTCGGCCTCGCTGTAGACCGCCACCGTCACGATCCCCAGCTCGCGACAGGCGCGAATCACCCGGAGAGCGATCTCGCCGCGGTTGGCGATTAAGATCTTTGCGAACACGGGGCGCCTAGTCTCGGCGGTCCCGGCGGACCCGCAGGGCGGCTACGACTATCGGGACGGGACCGTCGGGACCGCCGGGACCGTCGAATCTCCCCGAGACACCCACTACTTGGTAAATCCCCCGGGCAACTCGTCGCCCACTTCTTCGCTTGCCTCTTGGCCGGTCGACACGTCTTCCGAGAAGGTTCGGTCGGACGTGCCCTCGATACCGCTCACGCGCAGCGCGAACTCGCTCGGGTTCGTCGAGTAGAACAGCGCGCTCTCGTAGCTGATCGTCCCCGACCGGTACCATTCCATGAGCGACTGGTCGAACGACTGCATCCCGTATTGGATCGTCCCCTCCCGGATCAGCTCCGGGATATTCAAGGCTTTCTCCCGATCCCGGATGTTGTCCTTGACGGCCGCCGTGTTGATCAGCACCTCGCACGCGGGGACGCGTCCCTCACCGTCCACGCGTGGCACCAGTCGCAGGGAAATGATCGCTTCGAGCGCGGTCGAGAGCAGGTTGCGGACGGCATCGTGTTCGTGGGGCGGGAAGAAGGAGATGATGCGGTTGATGGTCTGGGTGGTATCGGTGGTGTGCAGCGTCGAGAACACCAGGTGCCCCGTGTCGGCGGCTTTCATGGCCGTGTCCAGCGTGATCCGGTCGCGGATCTCACCGATCAGGATCACGTCCGGGTCCTGTCGCAGGACGTGGCGGAGCGCGCTCTCGAACGACAACGTGTCCGTCCCCACCTCGCGCTGCGACACGTTCGACTGGACATCCCGATGGAGAAACTCGATCGGGTCTTCCACCGTGATGATGTTGCAGTGACGGGCCTGGTTGATCTGGTTGACCATCGCGGCCAGCGCCGTGGACTTGCCCGAGCCCGTCACGCCCGTCACCAGCACCAGCCCGCGCGGATTGAGCGCGATCTTCTCCAGCACGGGCGGGAGGCGCAGCTCTTTGATGTTCAGGATCTCGTACGGGATGGCCCGGAAGACGAACGCGAGCGTGCCGCGCTGCTGGTACACGTTGGTCCGGAACCGCCCGATGCCCGGCACGCCGATCGCGAAGTCCGCCTCCTTGTGCTCGGCGAATTCCTTCACCTGCCGCGGCGTCATGATCTGTTCCGCGAGGGCCTTCAGGTCCTCGGGCTTCAACGCTACCTGCTCCAGCGGCTCGAGATCGCCAGCCACGCGGATGGTAGGCGGACGCCCCACCTTGAGGTGGAGGTCTGAGCCGTTGCGCTGGACCATCTCCGTGATGGCCTGCTTGAAGTTGAAAGGACGGGGCTCAGCCATTGGGATCCACTCGGAAAAGGACCTGACCAAATTCGACGGGCTGGGCATCCTGCACGGCAATCTCACGGACCACTCCGGCCACCTCCGCGTCGAGCGGATTCATGATCTTCATTGCCTCGATGATGCACAACGTCTGGCCAGAAGTGATGCGACTGCCAATGCGAACGTACGGATCGGCACCGGGCTCGGGCTGCGCGTAGAAGGTGCCGACCATGGGAGACTTGATCTCGGTAAGGGCGGATTTGGTTGCCTCGGCGGACGGGGCGGTCGAGGCGGTCGAGGCGGTCGAGGCGGACGCGCGCGCTGGTGCCTCTCCAGTCGGGACCGCCTGGTCCGCCTGGACCGCCCGGACCGCCTGGACCGCCGAGGCCGCCGTCTCCCCCTTCGACACCCGAATCGTCGTCCGCCACCGACGGATCTCGATCGTGTGCGCGTTCGAGCGGTTCAACAAGTCGAGCAGCTTTTCGACAAAGCCAAGATCGATCATTTCAGAACGTTCCCAGGTATGGGAAGATTATCCGCGTAATAGAGGGGGACGGGCCGGGGGAGTCAATTGCGAGGCGGTCGAGGCGGTCCAGGCGGTCGACGTTTTCCCCTCACTGCCCTAATTCCATCAGCTCCGTCCGCCCATCCGATAGCAACGTCGCCCCGTGCGTCGTCAGCTGCACGTCATCCTCCAGGCGCACGCCACCCCAGCCGGGAAAGTAAACACCTGGTTCCACGGTCACCACGGCGCCGTCCGGGAGCGGCTGCTCGTTCGTGCGACCGAGCCTTGGAGCTTCGTGCACCTCGAGACCCAACCCGTGGCCCAACGAGTGACCGAAGGCGTCCCCGAATCCGCGCGCCTCGATCACGCGGCGGGCGAGCGCATCGCCGTCCTTGCCGGTGAGGCCCGCGCGGAGCCCGGCGATCGCCACCGTCTGCGCCTCGCGGACCAGCTCGTACACGACACGCTGGCGCTCGTCGGCATGGCCGACGATCACCGTGCGGGTGAGGTCGGCGCAGTAGCCGTCCAGCAGGGCGCCGAAATCCAGCAGCACGATTTCATTCCGACCGATGGCCCGGGCCGAAGTGCCGGCGTGCGGCAGAGCGCTACGTGGTCCGGAGGCCACGATCGTGGGGAACGGGTGCCATTCGCTCCCGTGGCGCCGCAGTTCCGCTTCGAGCACCGACGCCACCTCCCGCTCGGATGCTCCGACGCGGATCGCCGGCAGCGTGTGCTCCAACGCCTCGGACGCCAGCGCGGCGGCGTTCCGGATGGCCTCCACCTCTTCGGGTTCCTTCGACTCGCGGAGCGCCTCCACGATGCCGCGGGTCGGTTGCACGCCGGGAAGGCCGGCGTCGGTCAGGCGTTGAGCGGTCGCCACAGTCATCGCCTCCGCCTCGAGGCCGAGCCCATCTCCCTGACCGCGTCCAACGACTTTTGCCACCCGCTCCCACAGGTCCGCGGCCGCGATCTCCACCCGCACGTCGTTCCCGACCTCCTGGGGTGCCTGCGCCGCATACCGGAAATCGGTCACGAGGGCGACGAGGTCCGGGAGCACGACGACCACCCCGTTGCTCCCGCTGAACCCGGTCAGGTAGCGGACGTTGGGCAGGTGGGTAACGAGGAAACCGCGCATCCCGTCAGCGGCGAGGCGGGCGCGGAGCCGCGCCAGGCGGCGGGGCTTGGGATCAGACACCGGCGCGGAGCCGGGACACCAGGGCCTCGAGCCCGAGCACGTACGAGTCCGCCCCGAAACCCGTCACGACCCCGAGGGCAAGATCGGCCAGCAGGCTCACCCGCCGCTCGGACTCCCGCGCGAAGATGTTCGACAGATGCACCTCGACGAAGGGAACGCGCACCGCCAGCAACGCGTCGCGGAGCCCCAGCGACGTGTGCGTGAGCGCGGCCGCGTTGATCAGAGCGCCGTCCGCGCGTCCCGCCAACGCCTGGACCAGCTCGATCAACTCGCCTTCCTGATTCGTCTGGTGCCAGTCGAGCGTGACGTCCAACGCCGCCGCCCGCTCGGTCGTCAATTGGGCGACATCGGCGAGCGTGCGACGACCGTAGAGCTCGGGCTCCCGGGTACCCAAGAGATTGAGGTTGGGGCCGTTGAGGACGGAGATGAGCATGTGTCTCGGCGGTCCCGGCGGACCCGGCGGACGAGTGGACTCCGGAGTCACGGGACCGTCGGGACCGCCGGGTCCGCCGGGACCCTCAGGCGCGCAGTCCCTTCAGCCAATCTCGAAACTGCTCGTCGCCCTCGTCGTCGGCGAGGGAGTCACGCCGCTCCTGGCCTTCCGCTCCACCCGAGGAAGACGCCTTCCCGAAGAACTCGTCGAACGAGAAGCCGCCGGGGGCGCGGCCCTTGGAGGCTTGGGGCGGCTCCGGTGCCGGTGAGGGAGCCGTGGTGGGCGCTGATGGGCCATCGCCGAAGACCGATGACAGCGAGACCTCATCGGCCGCGGGCTGCGTGGGCGCGCCGCCGACGTCGTCCTCACCGTCGCCCTCGCCGAAGGCTTCGTCCATCGGCTCCGGTGCGGCGGACTCGGGGAGTTTCACCGCCCGCGTCTGAATGGTCACCTCGGGCGCCGCGGGAGGTGGCGGCGCCGCGATCACCGCCGGTCCTGCGGACAGGATCTCGCCGAGGAGGGCCCGGGCCGACTGGCCGCCGGTGGCGCCCGCGCTGAACGTGCCGGTGCGCCGGCCGTGCGCGCCGAGCATCTCGCGCTCGAGGTCGGCGAGCTTCTTCGTCAACCCCGGATCGCCCGGGCGCTGCACCAAGAGCTGCTGGTACACCTCGCGAGCTTCGTTGACCAGCCCCTGTCGCGCGTACAGCTCGGCCATCGTCTCCGTGACGACCGGCTCGGGCTCGGCTTCCAGCACCAGTGGCGTCTCCGGCTCTTCCGCCTGGCCAACGTCGGGAAGGTCGAGCCGCGGGGCTCGCCGCTCCGCGATCCGGCGGTCATCAGACTCGTCCGGCTCGGCCTCGGCGGCGGGTCCATCCTCGCCAGCCCACGCGGGCGCATCCGCGTGCGCCTCCTCGACGACGACATCCTCCCCGCCGCCCGCGACTCCCTGGTCGTCAACGTCCTCGACCGCCATGCCGGCGCCTTCAGAGACGGAGAGATCGGTCTCGACGGCGTCGGCGCCCTCGCTGACGTCGCCGGCTTCCGCATGGGTGGGCTCGAGGCCCTCGATGGGCTCGACCCCTTCCGGCGGCTCGTACGCTTGCAGTCCCTCGACGGTCGGCGTGTCGGCCGCGGCGGACTCGTCCGCCAGCTCGGCGGATTCCAGACCGGGAAGGTGATCGACCACTCGGTCCAGATCGGCCTCGTGCGCGTGCTCGGCGGCTTCGATGTCGTCCTGGGTGATCTGCCGCGACACGCGCTCGCCCGCTCCCCAGCCGAGGGAGTCGTCGAACGGCTCCAGGGCGAGCTCCTCACCCTCCGCGGCTGGCGCTTCCGCGACCGGTTCCACTTCGGATTCGGACGCGCCCGCTTCCGTGAAGCCGAGGTCTACCTCCTGCTCTCCCGTCGGGAACTCGAAGTCCTCGTCTTCGTCCGTCTCCGACTCACCACCGATGAGGGGCGCCTCATCGGATAACTGGGATGCGATCTCGACTTCGCCGATCTGCTCGACATCGAACGCCACCGCCTGCGAGGCGCGGGGCATGAACTCGTCCGTGTCCCTTTCCAGATCCCACTCGGACGCTTCGACGGGCTCGGTATCTTCTTCGGCGACGGTGTCAGCCTCCTCCGGCAACTCGGCTTCCGAGGGCTCCGACACGTCCTCGGCCACCGGCTCAGGCGCCGCGGCCGCCGCATCCGACCACGGACCCGCCGCCGGCTCGTAGGGCGAGGCGTCCTCCGTGAACTCCACGGCACCGGCCTCAGGCACTTCCTCGGCACTCGGATACCCAGCTTCCTCAACCGGCGGGGCCGGCTCCGGCGCGGTCTCTTCCTCCAAACGCAACGACTCGATGGGAATCGTCTCCGCCGCCGGGACCGCCTCGTCCGCCGGGACCGCCGGGACCGCCGGCGCGTCACTCATGGCCGCCACGCGCTCGAGGGCTGCCTGCGCCTCCTCGTTCATCGGATCGACGTCGAGCAGGCGCGTGAACCACGACTGCGCTTCGTCGCGATTGCCCGCGCGCTCGGCGATTTCTCCCAGCGCCCGGAGCGCGATGATGTGCTCCTGATCCACCTCCAGCACCCGGCCGAAGGTCTCGCGCGCTTCATCGTCGCTCTTTTCGTCGAGGAGACAGCGGCCAAGGACGACGAGACCGCTCACGTAGTTGGGACGATCGGCCAGGTGCCCGCGGAGCAGCGTCAGGGCCTCTTCCAACCGCCCGTCCTTGCGGTACCGCTCGGCCAACTGAGCGAAGTTCCGCGCCGGGTCATCCTGATACCGGCGTTCTAGCTTCTCAAGCTCGGGTTCGTAGGCCATTTCGTGGTCCAACTTAGTGATTTACGGGGAGCCCTGTCAATTGGGAATTCGGGTTCGGCCGGTTGAGATTCCCCATTGCAGGACTTAGACTTACGGCCCGGCGGACCCGATGGACCCGGCGGACCCGGCGGACCCGATTGAAGGGAGTCACGGACCCGATTGAAGGGCGTCACGGAACCGTCGGGACCGCCGAGACCGCCGGGACCGCCACCCCACCTCGAAGGCAGGTAGTGCCAAGCTATGATGCGCACCATGCGGGCCAGCGCGAAGTGGATCATGGGAGTTGTCGCGTTCTTCTTCGTCGGCTGGATGATTTATGGCTACGGGATGGACATCGCCGGACGCGGATCGGCGGCGCCCAATATCGTGGCCAAGGTGAACGGACACACGGTCGATGCGCAGCGCTTCTACACTGCGGTGCGGAACGAGCAGGAGCGGCGCCGGCAGGACAGCCTCCCCCCCACCATCACGCTGGAGGAACAGCGCCAGCTCGAAGACGCCGTCTTCGAGCAGATGGTACAGAACATCATCCTGCAGGATGAATTCCGCCGCCGCCACATCCACGTCACCGACCAGGAGATCATCGAGGCCGCCCGCACCAGCCCCCCGCCCGAGGTCATGGACCTTCCGCAATTCCAGACCGACGGCAAGTTCGATTTCCAAAAGTACCAGCGGTTCATCGCGTCAAGTGTCGATCCGTCGTTCCTGCTGGCGCTGGAGGACCGCTATCGGGACGAGCTGCCCCGCATGAAGCTCTACGAGCAGCTCGTGGCCGGTGTGTACGTGTCCGACGCCGACCTGTGGCAGAAGTACCGCGACCGCTACGATTCCGTGACGATCGTGACGCTGGAGCTGCGGCCCGGTATCGTCACCACCGATTCCGCCGTGCAGGTGAGCGACGCCGACGTGAGCGCCTACTACGCGGCTCACCAGGACGAGTTCAAGCAGCCGGCTGCCGCCTACCTCAGCTACTTGGCACTCTCGCGGGTTCCCAATGCCGCGGACTCGGCGGCCGCATTGGAACGGGCGCGGGCGGTGCGGCGCGAGATCATCGAGGGAGCCGATTTCGCGGACGTCGCCGCCCGGGAATCGGCGGACAGCGTCTCGCGCACCCAGGGCGGCGACCTCGGCGTGGCCAAGCCCGACGCCTTCGTGCCGGAGTTCTCGCGCGCCGCCACGGCACTCCGCCCGGGCCAGGTCTCGGAGCCGATCCCGACCGCCTTTGGGTGGCACATCATCAAACTCGAAAGCAAGACCGACTCGACGTTCCACGCGCGGCATATCCTGATCCCGATCGAGCTTGCGGGCGACCATTTGTCTGAGGTGGAGTCGCGCGCGGACACGCTGGACCTGTTCGCCGCGGAACAGGATGACCCTACGGCGCTCGACCGCGTGGCCGACGAGTTGGGGTTGCCGGTGGCCCAAGCACCGCGACTGACGAAGGGAAGCCGCCTCCAACTCGGTCGGTACACTGTCGGTGACGCCGGGGTGTGGGCGTTCGACGGCGCCCAGCCGGGCGAGACATCGCCCGTCATCGAGACGCCGTGGGCTTATTACGTCTTCCGGGTGGACAGCCTCACGCCGGAGGGCATTCCGCCCCTGGAGCAGATCCGGAGTCAGGTGGAGCTGCTTGCCCAGACGGACAAGCGGCGCCAAGCCGTCGCCGCGGTTGCGGCCGGCCTGAAGCAGGAGATCGAGGCCGGGAAGAGCCTCGAAGCGATTGCCCGTGAGCGTGGCCTCACCACGCGCACGCTCGGCCCGTTCACGCGGTACAGCCCGCCCCCGGCGCTCCAGAACGCCCCCGAAGTGGCGGGCGCGGCCTTTGGTATCGGGGTCGGCCAGACCGCTGGCCCCATCGTGACGCCCTACGCGACGTTCTTCCTGCGCCCGGTAAAGCGGATGCTTGCCGACAGCTCCACGTTCGTCAAGCAGAAGGATGCGCTGCGGACCGCGGCCATGCAGGCCGCCCAGCAGAACCGCGTCCAGTTGATTCTCTCGTCGATTCGCGAGTCGGCAAAAGTCGATGACCGCCGAGCGGAGCTAGCGGCGGCGCAGCGCAAGGCGCAGCAACAGGCGCCGACGGGGCCGGCCGGGAGATAAGGCGGCTTGGCGGCTAGGCGGTTTGGCGGACAAATAGGGAACGGGGCCGTTCCACGCAGGTGGGCTGCCCCGTCTTTCTTGTCCATGCTTCAAACCGCCGAGCCGCCAAACCGCCTATTGACTCAGCTTCTTCGGCTCCCCTTCGTGCGCGCTGCTCACCGGCGCGTCGATCCGGCGGGCAGGCGGTGCCTGGTGGTCGGTCGTCTCCTCTACCGATACCGAATTCTGCACGTCCTTGATGCTCTTGCGGAACTCACGGATGCCCTTCCCCAACGCTTGCCCCATCTCCGGAAGCCGCTTGGCCCCGAACACGAGCAAGACGATGAGCAGGATGACCAGGAGCTCGGTGAATCCAATTTGACTGAACGGCATAAGGCCCTCCCGCTAACAACCAAACACCCAACGCTCAACAGGGAATGTCCAATGTCCAAGTGCTCGGCTAACGGCTAACGGCTAAAACAACGACCGCGCGATCAGGTACGCGATGATGATCCCCACGAGTCCAAGCAGCGAAACCGCCAACCCGATCGGACCGAGCGTCATCTGGAGTATAACCAGGTCCAGGTGAACCGGCCCAACCGTCGGCGTCACGGTCCAGGTGAAGAACTCCTTGGCCGGACCGGCGGGGAGGAACCGGCGGAGCAGGGCCGATAGGAAGCCCCCCAAGACGAAGCCTACGGAGAGCACGCCGACGTAGAAGAGGGGGCGGCGGGGGCCGATGGTCATGTCCTCACCCCCTGAGTCCTCACCCCCTGTCCCCCTCTCCCTTCGGGAGAGGGGGGACGTACGGCTGGGCGTTCACGCATCTCCTAACTCCGCCGTTCCACGGCGTACGTGATGCCGTCCGCCAGGGCTTCGTGGGCGGTGCTGGCCGGCAGCCGTCGCAACGCCTCGGACGCTTGTTCGGCGTATTCCTGCGCGCGGGCTCGGGCGGCCGCCACGCCGCCGCGACCCTGGACGATTCCGATCACGTCCGCGACCATCGCATCACTCGGCTCGGCGTCACGCATGAGCGCCGTGACGCGCCCCCGCTCCGCACCGGACATCTGGGACAGCGCGGCGATCAAGGGGAGCGTGATCTTGTGCTCCCGGAGGTCGAGCCCAGACGGCTTGCCCGTGACGTGCTCGTTCTCCGTGTAGTCCAGGACGTCGTCGGTGATCTGGAACGCCGTGCCCAGCAACAGGCCGTACGTGCGGAGCGCCTGGCGTTCGGCGGCCGGGGCGTCCACGGCCCCCACCTCGCAGGCCCCGGACATGAGCGAGGCCGTCTTGGCCTGGATGAGGCGCGTGTAGGCCTCCTCCGAATAGTCGAGCGCGTCGTAGGCTTCGAGTTCCCGCATCTCGCCGACCGTCATCTCGTTGGTCACCCGGCTCATGATCCGGAGCGGATCGAGATCGCCCTGGTTGACCAACTCGATCATGGCGCGCGAGTACAGGTAATCGCCCATGATGACGGCAATCTGGTGG
>CAYWNR010000081.1:0-10511 GCA_964459705.1 uncultured Gemmatimonadaceae bacterium
ACGTCGAGTTGATGGACCTCGGGTATCGCTGGGCCGGGGAGCACCTCGACTTCCGCGTCGAGGTGCCGATCGAGCCGTCTGGCGTCCCGATGGTGGTCATGAACGGGAACCAGACGCTGGCCATGGGGGCCATTGCCGCCGGCATGGAGCTGTGCTCGATGTACCCGATCACGCCTGCCACGTCGGTCTCGCATTACCTGGGCGACGTATTCGAGGACTTCGGCGGCATCGTGCACCAGGCGGAAGACGAGATCGCCGCGGTCGGTGTGGCGATCGGCGCGTCCTACGCGGGGAAGGTCGCCTTTACGGTGACCTCCGGTCCCGGTCTTGCCTTGAAGACGGAGTTCATAGGCCTCGCGACGATGACCGAGGTGCCCCTGGTGGTACTGGACGTGCAGCGGGGCGGCCCCAGCACTGGTCTTCCCACGAAAGTGGAGCAGTCCGATCTCCTGGCCGCCCTGTACGCCCAGCCCGGAGACGCGCCCAAGATCGTCATCGCGCCCGCGACGATCGAGGAGTGCTTCCACACGGTGATTACGGCGCGCCGCCTCGCGGAGGCACTGCGCTGTGTGGCGATCATCCTCACCGATGCCAACCTCGCCACGGGCGTGCAACCGTTCCCGCGGCCGGACTTCGACGCGCGGTGGCAGTCGGCCCCGATCGACCTGAGCCCGGTGACGGAAGGGGTGAAGCCCTATGACTGGGATCCGGAGACGGGGCTGTCGCGACGGTTCATTCCCGGCCAGCCCGGCGGCATGCACACGCTCACTGGCTTGTCGCACGACGAACGGTCGAAAGTGGCGTACGATCCGGAGTCACATGAGCGCGGGTGCGCCATGCGCAGCCGGAAGATCGCGGTATTCCAACAGTCGCTGAAGCCCCCGGAGGTGTACGGCGAGCCATCCGGCGACCTGCTCGTGGTTGCCTGGGGCTCCACGAAAGGCGCCATCGAAGAGGCGGTGGATCGGCTGCGCGCGGAAGGGCACAAAGTGTCGTCGGTGCATCTGCGGTTTCTGTCGCCCCTCGAGCCGGGTCTCAAGGACATCTTCTCGCGATTCAAGAAGGTCACGACCGTCGAGATCAACTACTCCGATCGTCTCGGCGAACCGTACATCACGCCAGAGAATCGCCGATATGGGCAGCTGGCGTTGTTGCTGCGTGCCAATACCCTCGTGGATGTCGACTGCTGGACCCGGGTTCCGGGCCAGCCGCTCCGACCCAAGGGGATCGTCGAAGGCATCAAGACCATGTTGCCGGGGAGGCCGTCGTGATCTCGACCTCGTGTTCCCTGTTGGGCTGCGGTGTGGATGACGATGACCGCAGCTGGTTGATGGAGGATTACGCCGGCGGCGTACCAAAGTGGTGTCCCGGTTGCGGCGACCACGCGATCCTTACGGCCGCCGAGCGGCTGCTGGAGGCGGAGCAGTTGCCGCCCGAGCGGACCGTCTTCGTGTCAGGCATCGGTTGCTCGAGCCGGTTTCCGCACTACCTGACGACCTATGGGTTCCACGGCATCCACGGCCGGGCCCTCCCCATCGCGACCGGCGTCAAGCTGCGCCGGCCCGACCTCCACGTGTTCGTGGTCATGGGGGACGGTGATTGTTGCTCCATTGGTGCCGGGCACTGGATCCATGCCGTCCGCTACAACATGAACATGGTCGCGCTGCTGCTCGACAATGGTATTTACGGCCTCACGAAGAACCAAACGTCGCCGACGACGCCACAACACCACACCAGCAACACGCAACCCAAGGGCAGCTTCCTGATGCCGTTGAACCCCTTGTCGGTTACGCTGGGCGTCTCGAACGCGTCGTTCGTCGCGCAGACCGCCGACTGGATTCCTGCGCACCTGTACGCCACGCTCCGGGCGGCCTATCGGCATCGCGGCTTTTCCTTCGTGCGCGTCCTCCAGCGTTGCCCGCAGTACACGAGCGACCTGTTCGAGGAGGCGGTGCGGAATCCGAAATTCATCGAGATGCTCGTACATCCGGATGGCATCGAAACGCCGGAACTCGACAAGATCTACACGAACAAACGCGTGCACGACCCGCGGGACCTCGACATGGGTCGGCATCTGGCGGGGCCCGCGGATCGAGTGCGCCTCGGCCTCTTCTTCCGCGACGAGTCGCGGGAACTATATGAGGAGTTGCGCCAGCAGCGCGTCCACACCGCGCAGGAGCGTATCGCGCGGTTGAATAAGGAGTTCGACAAGTATGCCGTCTGACCCGCGCACATCCGCGGCGTTGGCCGCTCTGCAGGGGCCGCGGGACCGCTTTCGGTCCGCGGTTGCCGCCACGCTGGAAGAGGTTCGTGTGTACCTGGATACGCATCGCGCCGTGGCGGAGGATCGCCTGGCCGTGGTGGCGGCCGAATTGGGGCTGGTGGGTGCGCGGTACATCGACGTCAAGCGATTCGCGAGTCTGGTGACCACCGAGCCCTCCGTTGAGCAAGGGACCCACGAGGTGCTGCAACGCGCGCTCGCGGTCTTGGAGGACATCGCTCACGCGAGCGACGACGCATTCGCGCTCACGCTGGAGCCAGGGGCCAGCCTCTACGAACGCGTGTCGGCCCGGCTCGCGGACCTCGGACGGGCAATGGGTGCGGCGCGTGTCGTGGACGCCGCGCGCACCGGGCGCTACCGCCCCACGGACCATGACCGCTGGTTGAAGGCGTTTCCGTTTGGGCTCTGGAGCTCGGCGGAGCGCGCCGTCGCGCCTCCGATCGTGGTCGAAGTCGATGGTGCGGATCTGCGGCCGGCGGGATTGGCCGAGTTCCTCGACGGCGCCGTGAAGATCGTGCTCGTGGTCCGGGGTGACTCGAGCCCCGCGCCACTCGTTCGGCTCGTCAGCCCGCGGACGTTCGTCGCGCAGGCCGCGGACGAATCCGCCATCGCCCGTCTGGTGGCCTGGGACGGGCCGGGTATCGTCGGCCTGCTGCCAGATGGCACCGCGCGCTTCGCTCACAACCCCGCTGCCGGACCGGACCTTGCCGCCCGGCTCACGGTCCTCGAAGTCCCGGCCCTGGACGGACGGAAACACGCGGGACCATTCTCTCGGGCGCAACAGTTGGAGGAGCTGGAGCAGCTGAAGGCCCTGCAAACCACCGCGGTGGCCACGGCGTCGGCGTCGGGCGGCCTGGCTGAGGCCGCCGAGGCTGCCGATCCCGCCGACAAGCTCGCCGCGTGGCTGCTGCAGCAGGCGGACCTGTCGGGAGTCTGACCGCCGTGCTCTCCACCTCGACGCTCGCGCTCTCCGCCGCCATTCTCGGGGGCGTGGGAACGTTCTTCGCGACGATCATCGCGCTCGCGCGGAAGAAGTTGTACGTGTGGGAAGATCCGCGCATCGATGAAGTCTCGACCATGTTGCCGAACAACAACTGCGGCGCGTGCGGGTTGGCGGGCTGTCGCGCGTTCGCCGAAGCGCTCGTGCAGGGGATTCAGCAGCCGGCCAACTGCACGGTGGCATCGGCTGACGATCGGGCCGATATCGCGTCCTATCTCGGCGTTGACGTCGGCGCCGCGACGACGCGCGTCGCGCGCCTCTTGTGCGCGGGTGGGTGTGACGTCGCCCCCCGCCACGCCGACTACCTCGGCCTCCAAACGTGCCGCGCCGCGGCCGCCGTCGCGGGTGGGGGTAAGGCGTGCGCGTGGGGATGCCTCGGGCTCGACGACTGCGAAGTGGCGTGCACGTTCGACGCCATCTACATGAACGATGTCGGGCTGCCGGTCGTGATTCCCGAGAAATGCACGGCCTGCGGCGATTGTGTGGAAGCCTGTCCCAAGGACCTGTTCACCCTCATGCCGCTCGAGCAGAAGCTCATCGTGCAGTGCAAGAACCTGCTCGAGGGTGAGGAAGCCACCGACGCGTGCGCGGCGGCCTGCAACGCGTGCGGCCGGTGCGCCGCGGATGGCGCGCCGGGGCTCATTGCCATGGTGAACGGGCTTGCGGTAATCGATTACGCCAAGAATGCGCTGGCCTCGCCGGACGCCATCAAGCGGTGTCCGACGAATGCCATCGTGTGGGTCGAGGGTGCGCAGCAGCTCGGATCGGCGCGCCGCGACCACGTGCTGGAGGGAGCTGGAACATGATCAAGACACGCAACGCCAAGCCGGCGCCCGCCGCGGCGACGCCCAAGTACCCGGGCGTTCGCACGGCGACGGACGGGAGCGGTGCCGTCGTCGAGATGGAAACGGCGGCGAGCGAGGGTGCGGGCGCGTATCCCATTACGCCCTCCACCCAGATGGGCGAGGGATGGGCGCAGGCAGTGGCGGCCGGGAAGCTCAACGTCAACGGCCGCTCGCTGATCTTCTTCGAGCCCGAAGGCGAGCATGCGGCGGCCGCCGTGACGGCGGGCATGAGCATGACGGGGCTCAGGGCCACGAACTTCTCGAGCGGCCAGGGCATCGTGTACATGCACGAATCCCTCTACGCCGCCGTCGGGAAACGGCTGACGTACGTCCTCAACGTCGCCGCGCGCGCCATGACGAAGCACGCGCTGAACGTGCACGCCGGCCACGACGACTATCACGGGGTGGACGACACCGGCTTCTTCCAGCTTTTCGCGAGGAACGTCCAGGAGGGTGCGGACCTCAACCTGATCGCGCATCGCATCGCCGAGTTGTCGCTGAACCCCGGCTTGGTGGCGCAGGACGGCTTCCTCACGAGCCACGTCATCGAGACGATGCTCATGCCGGAGCGGGCCCTGGTGAAGGAGTATCTCGGCGACCCGGCGGACACGATCGCGTCGCCGACCCCCGCGCAACGCTGGGTGTTCGGCGAGCATCGCCGCCGGGTACCCGAGCTCTTCAACCTCGATTACCCAGCCATGTTGGGCGTCGTGCAGAACCAGGACAGCTATGCGCAGGGCGTCGCGGCGCAACGGCCGTTCTACTTCGATCACCTGCCCGAGCTCTCGGACCGGGCCATGGCCGAATACGGAGCCCTCACCGGCCGGTGGTATTCCCGCGCCATGGGCTACCGGCTCGAGGACGCAGACTGGGTGCTGGTAGGCCAGGGCAGTGTGATTCCCAGCTGCGAGGCGGTCGCGGACTACCTGCGCACGGCGCGCAAGCTCAAGGTCGGCGTGCTGAACATGACGATGTTCCGGCCGTTCCCGGCCGATCTCATCACGCAGATGCTCGCGGGGAAGCGTGGCGTCACGGTGCTCGAGCGCACCGATCAACCACTGGCGGTGGACCTGCCGCTGCTCCGCGAGATTCGCGCCGCCATGTACAAGACGCTGGAAAACGGACGGACGCCCGATGCGCCGCCGTACCCGGGCCTCGCAAGCTGCCGACTCGAGCAGGTACCGGCCTTCTACTCCGGGTGCTTCGGGCTCGGGAGCCGCGACATCCAGCCGGCCGACCTCATCGCGGCCGTGGACAACATGCTCGACGGGGGTACGAAGCGGCGGCAGTTCTACCTCGGCATCGACTTCATTCGCACGGACACGCGGTTCCCCAAGCTCCAGATCTGGCAGGAGGAGCTGCTCGAGGCCTATCCCCACGTGGCGGAGTTGTCGCTCACGCCGGGCAAGGCGGTGAACCTGCTGCCGGAGGGATCGGTCTCGATCCGTATCCACTCCGTGGGTGGTTGGGGGGCCATCACGACGGGCAAGAACCTCGCTCAGACCGCGGCCGACCTGTGCGGCCTCTACATCCAGGCCAATCCCAAGTACGGCTCCGAGAAGAAAGGGCAGCCGACGACGTTCTACGCGACGCTCGCCCACGAGCCGATTCGTCTGAACGCCGAGCTCAAGTTCGTGTCGGTGACGCTGTCGCCGGACCCCAACGTGTTCAAGCACTCCGACCCGCTCGCGGGCTTGCAGGAGGGCGGCGTCTTCATCATGCAGGGTGACCGCCCGGTGGTGGACGTGTGGCGCAGCCTCCCGCCGTTGGCCCGGCAGCAGATCGTGGACCGGAAATACAAGTTCTACCTGCTCGACGGCTTCAAGATCGCCGCTGAGGAGGCGAGCGACCCGGAGCTGCGCTATCGCATGCAAGGGGCGGCGTTCATGGGCGCGTTCTTCCGCGCCGCGCCGTTGGCCGAGCGCGAAGGACTCGACGAGCAGACGCTGTTCGACGGGATCCGCAAGCAACTGGAGAAGAAGTTCGGCCACCTGGGACAGAAGGTGGTCGAGGATAACGTCCGGGTGATCCGGCGTGGATACGACGAGCTGGTGCCCGTGGACCCGGCGAAGCTGACGCTCGAGGGCGCCGATCAGACGGGTGCCGTGCCGCAGATGCCGGCCGCCCTCGGCGGAACCAACGTGCAGCCGGGCATCGCGAACGGCGGTCGGTTCTGGGAACAGGTGTGCGTCCTGTACCAGAATGGCGAAGACGGCATTGCCGATCCCTTCGCCGCCCTCTCGGCCATTCCGGTCGCGACCAGCACGATTCGGGACATGACGAACGTGCGGTTCGAGGTGCCCGAGTTCATTGCGGACAAGTGCACAGGGTGTAGCCAGTGCTGGGTGCAGTGCCCGGACTCGGCCATCCCCGGGGTCGTGAACGACGTGACCGAGGTGCTCGACGCGGCCGTCCGCGCGCAGGAGAACGGCAAACGGCTCGATCGGGTGCGCCAGATTCTGAAGCCGTTGGCCTCGGAGGTCCGCCGAACGCTGAAGGGCGTGCCGTTCTCGACCTTCGGTGCGACGCTCTCGAGCGCCTACGAGACGGTCGTCGGGAAGTTGAACCTCGATCCCGAGCGGCGACAGGCGCTCGATGCGGAGTTCGGCCCGGTGTACTCGGCGCTGGCCGAGTTCCCGCTCGCCAAGACGACTCCGTTCTTCGACCTGCCCGAGAACAAGGAGAAGGGGACGGGCGGCCTTCTTTCGATCACGATCAACCCCGACACCTGCAAAGGATGCAACATCTGCGTCGCGGCGTGCCCCGACGGCGCCCTCAAGACGGTCAAACAGACCGAGGACATCGTCGAGCGGCTGCGCCGCAATTGGCGGCTCTGGCAGTTCTTGCCGGAAACCGACGACCGCTACGTCAACGTCGCGAGCATCGAGGAAGGGATTGGCGTGCTCTCCTCCCTGCTCCTCAAGCAGGGCAACTACCGCTCGATGGTGGGCGGAGACGGCGCCTGCATGGGATGCGGCGAGAAGACGGTCCTTCACCTCGTGGTATCGGCCATCAATGCGCGAATGCTGCCGCGGGTGAAGAAGTACATCGAGCGCGTTGGCGAGATCATCGCCGCGCTCGACAAGAAGGCGCGGGACCTGCTCGCATCGGACGCGCCGCTCGCCACCGTCGGCAAAACCAAAACGGGAAGCGTGGATATCCCGCTCGCGCCGGAGAAGCAGGAGCAGGTGGACCGCATTTCCGGCATGATCGACGAGCTCAAAGATCTCAAGTGGCGCTATGTCGAGGGGCCCGGCGGGAAAGGCCGCGCGATGGCGGGAATCGCCAACGCGACCGGGTGCTCGTCGGTCTGGGGCAGCACGTATCCCTACAACCCGTATCCGTTCCCCTGGGTGAACCATCTCTTCCAGGACGCGCCGTCCATTGCCATCGGCCTGTTCGAAGGCAACATGCGGAAGATGGCCAACGGGTTCGCCGCG
This sequence comes from uncultured Gemmatimonadaceae bacterium, assembly GCA_964459705.1. GTDB lineage: Bacteria > Gemmatimonadota > Gemmatimonadetes > Gemmatimonadales > GWC2-71-9 > JAOTWJ01. Next base: position 7,567 of record CAYWNR010000081.1, read on the forward strand.
GTGCGCCGGGCCGAGCTGGAACTGAAGGGCGAGTACGACCCCAAGACCCATGACGATTTCTTCGGGCGGTTCGACTGGCACCAGTTCACGGATGAAGAATTCGACATGTGCCCGCCAATCCTCGCGATTGGCGGCGACGGCGCCATGCTTGACATCGGCTTCCAGAACCTCTCGCGACTGCTCGCGTCCGGGAAACCGATCCGGGTGGTGGTACTCGACACCCAGGTGTATTCGAATACAGGTGGCCAGGCGTGCACCAGCGGCTTCACGGGTCAGGTGAGCGACATGGCCGCGTGGGGGAAGGCGCAGCACGGCAAGACGGAGACGAGGAAGGAGCTTGCACTCCTCGCCATGGCTCATCGGAACGTCTTCGTGCTGCAGTCGTCGCAGGCGTCAGCGGCGCACCTGCTGGGCGGCGTGCTCCGCGGCCTGCAGTCCCGGTATCCCGCGGTCTTCTCGCTCAATAGTCCCTGCCCGCCGGAGCACGGCCTGGGCGACGACGCCGCGACGAACGCGGCCAGGCTCGCGCTCGAGTCCCGGGCATTTCCGCTGCTGATCTACGACCCCGCGGCGGGTGAAGCCATGGCCGACCGGCTGAGCCTCGACGGGAATCCCTCGGTCGACGACGTGTGGCCCACGTACGACCTGCGGTACACGGACCCGGACGGCAAGGAGCAGGTGCTCACCCTCCCCGTCACGATCGCCGATTGGGCGGCAACGGAAGCCCGGTTCAAGAAGCACTTCCGGCTGGTCCCGCACGACGTCGATGCGGATGCGCTGATGCCGTTCGACGCGTACATGGCTGCCGGCGCCGAGGACCGGGCCGGCAAGACGCCGTTCATCCACGTGCTCGGTGCGGATAGTCATCTCGGCCGGCTTTCGGTGTCGGAGGAGATCGTCGAGCTCACCGCGGACCGGCTCGAGCTATGGCACCAGCTCCGGCAGATGGCAGGGCTCGAGGTTCCGGAGTCGGCGCGCGCCAGCATCGCGGGTGAGATCGAAGCCGAATTCACCACCCGGTCGGATGCCTTGAAGGCGGAGCACGATCGCACGGTGACCGATCTGCGCGCGCGCATCCCGGCGGCCATCGCCCGCCGCATGGCTGAAGGCCTGCTCCGCGGCACGGGGAATGGACAGGAGCGGATCGCGGACCTGCTGGAGCGCGTGCAGAGCATGCGCACGCTGGAGCCGATCAAGAAGGTCGATGTCGGCGGCGGGAATGGTGGAACGGCGACCCCGGCGGCCCCGGCGGCCCCGGCGGTCGAGGCGGTCAAGGCGGACGGGGCGGTCGCTGCACCTGCCGAAACCGAGGAAGAAGAGGGTCTCGGCCTCGATCCCTACATCCAGACCGAGCTCTGCACCGCCTGCAACGAGTGCACGAACCTGAACAAGCGGCTGTTCGCGTACAACGACAAGAAGCAGGCGTATATCAAGGACCCGAAGGCTGGCACGTTCCGCGAGATCGTGATGGCGGCGGAGAAATGCCCGGTGTCCATCATCCATCCGGGAACGCCGCTCAATCCGAAGGAGAAAGATCTCGAGAAGTGGGTGAAGCGGGCGGAGAGATTCAACTGAGCGGCGGGAACGACGGGATGATGGGATTGGGCGAGGCGGGGGGACCCAGCGGTGTTCGATAGATTGACGTTCCGGCACGGGGTGCATCCGCCGGAGTTGAAGCAGCTCACCGCTGACAAGCGGACTCGGCGGCTGCCGTTCCCCACGGAAGTGGTGCTCCCGCTGAGCCAGCACACGGGGAAACCAGCCAAGTCCATCGTCCGTGTCGGCATGCGCGTCGAGCGGGGAGACCTGATCGCCGATTCCGATGGCTGGGTGTCCTCCCCAATTCACGCCTCCGCCAGCGGAACCGTGACGGAGATCGGGCTCGCCCCGCATCCCGATGGCACGTTCAAGACGGCCATCACGATTGCGGTCGAGCCGTTCTCCGCGCAGCTACCCCGGCCTCGCCTCGTTCCCGACTGGCGCGGTCTCGACAAGAAGGGCCTGCTCGAAGCGGTGCGGCACGCCGGCGTGGTCGGTCTCGGCGGCGCGGCGTTCCCCACACACGTCAAGCTGTCGCCGCCGCCGGACAAGCCGATCGAATCGATCCTGGTGAACGGCTGCGAGTGCGAGCCGTACCTCACCACCGACCACCGCACGATGGCGGAGTATCCCGAACGGGTGCACCTCGGCATCCGGATCATGATGAAGGTGCTGGGCGTCTCGCGGACCGTGATCGGGGTGGAGCGCAACAAGCCCGACGCGATCGAAGCGCTCGAGCGTACCCGACCGAGTGACCTCGACATCACCGTGCTGCCGCTCACGGTCAAGTACCCGCAGGGCGCGGAGAAAATGCTGATCGAGGCGGTCACGGGTCGCGAGGTCCCCTCGGGCAAGCTCCCGCTCGACGTCGGCGTGATCGTCCAGAACGCCGCCTCGGTCGCCACCATCGCAGAGGTCTTCGAAACCGGTCTTCCACTCGTGGAACGCATCGTGACGGTTACCGGCCTTGGTGTCCGGCAGCCGGCGAACCTCATCGTGCCGGTGGGCACCAAGCTGCGCTACCTGCTGGACGCGTGCGGCGGGATGACGGACGACGCACGCGAGATCGTTTTCGGCGGGCCGATGATGGGTGCGGCGCAGGCCAATCTGGATACGCCACTCACAAAGGGCACCACGGGCGTGATCGTGCTGGCCGAACGCGAGGTGAAGGAGCAGGCATCTTATGCCTGCATCCGCTGCGGCCACTGTCTCGAGGCGTGCCCGGTGTTCCTGAACCCACAGCAGCTCGGCAAGCTCGCCGCGGTCGGGCGCTATGATGAGATGATGGCCGAGTACCACCTCAACGACTGCATGCTGTGCGGGTGCTGCTCGTACGTGTGCCCGTCGAACATCCCGCTCTCGCAGCAGTTCGCGGCCGCCAAGGTCGCGCTGCGACAGCGCAAGAC
>CAYWNR010000082.1:0-3538 GCA_964459705.1 uncultured Gemmatimonadaceae bacterium
TTCCCCACTGCTGCCTCCCGTAGGAGTCTGGGCCGTATCTCAGTCCCAATGTGGCTGGCCATCCTCTCAGACCAGCTACCCGTCATCGCCTTGGTAGGCCGTGACCCTACCAACTAGCTGATAGGCCGCGAGCTCCTCCCCCGGCGCCTTGCGGCTTTCACCTCAGGGCCATGCGACCCCGACGCGATACGCGGTATTACCCGGCCGTTAGGCCGGCTATCCCCCGCCGAAGGGCAGATTGCTCACGTGTTACGCACCCGTTCGCCACTAAACTGGAGTTGCCCCCAGTTCCGTGCGACTTGCATGTGTTAGGCACGCCGCCAGCGTTCGTCCTGAGCCAGGATCAAACTCTCCGAAGAAAGTTACTAGCTCAACGAACGACCTACTGTCGTCCGAATCATTGATCGGAGTTTGTCCCTCACGACGACCGTCCGACCGATCGTCGCTGCAGACGGGACCGCACTCCATCTCCCCAACCCACATCGATTCGATTGTCAAAGAACGGAGCCGGTATCCGAGATACAACGCGGGTACCGGCAAGCATAGAATTGTAGAGGAGATGGGGACCAGGGTCAAGGGCTTGGGACGGGTACGGTTCTCTCCCGTCGACCCGTTGCACGTCACGCCGCCGGCGCCCCCCCCGATTCCCGGGGCCGACGGCTAGCGCCGGGCGCCCCGCACGGCTTCTCGCACCGCTTGCACCAACGCCAGCGGGTGGACCGGTGCCGGCAGCACGGTGACCGACGCCAGGTCGGCGGGCCCGAGCCCGAGCTCGCCCCCCTCGCGGACGAGGAGGACCTGGAGCCGGGCGTCGAGGGCGAGAAGATCCCGAGCCGTGTCCTCGGGGTTGTCGTCAGCGGTGCCGGACACCACCGCCAGTCGGACGGATCCGGCGTGGCTCCGCAGCAAGCGGATGGCGATACCCGGATCGGGGGCCTCCAGCACGGCCACCCCGGCGCGCTCGAGGGCGTGCACCCCCTCCTCGCGCACCGTGTCCGTCCCGCCAACCAACATCACGACACCCTCCAGGGGATCGGCCGCCGGCGCGGGCACGGCCGCCGGCTCCGGAGCGGCGACGTCGCCGCCGGGAAGTGCGCGGACAACCCACTGATAGCCCAGGAGGCGGTCGTGGCCGTCTCGCCGTCGTGCCGCCGAGAGCACCGCCGCGAACGCGGACCCCGCGCGACGACGGAGGGTCACCTCCAGGCGGGCCACGAAGCGCTCGGCCGCCATGATTCGCTGGAAGCGCCGAATGTCGTCCACGTGCGGCATGATGGTGCGGGCGTCGAGACCGATGAACTCGTCCCTGCGATATCCGAACAGCTCCAGGGCGGCGTTGTTGGCCTCGACGATCTCCCCGCCCCGCGTCGTCAGATACACGGCGTCGAACGACTGGTCGAGCAAGGCGCGATACCGATGTTCCCCCTCGGCAATGGCTTCCTGCGCCCGACGGCGGTCCTTGACGTCCCGGGCAACGGCGAGGACGTACGGTCGGTCGCCGACGACCTGGGACACCGAGACCTCGACCGGGAACGTGCTGCCGTCCGTGCGCTTGTGCTCCCCTTCCAGCACGAGGGGCCGCCGGCTGTCGCGCGTCTCGGTGAACTGCACGTCCAAGCTCGGCGGCGGCAGCAGCGGGAAGGCCAGACCGAGGTCGTCCACCCGTGCCCCGCGCAACTCCGCGAGGTGGCGCCGCAGCCACCGGCAGCCCGTGTCGTTCAGGTCTACCAGCGTCTCGTCTTCCGGATCCACGAGGAAGATTGCCTCTCCCGCCGCGTCGAGGGCCGTTCGGAATCGTTGCTCGTGCTCGGATCCGGTGGGGGCTCCCGCCTGATGCGCCGCAAGCTGCTCGCGCAGGACGTCGAGATCGGCCAGCCGGTCCTCGAGCCGCCGCTGCAGGTCATCGTGCCGGGCCCGCAGCGTCCGCTCGATCTGGCGGTATCGGGAGACGTCACGAGAGATCACCGTGACGGAGACGACCTTGCCGTCTCGCTGATTGGGCGCGATCCGGCATTCGAAGGAGGCGTCAGGATCGTGTCCCTGAATCCCCGTGAGCTCGACGCCATCCGCGTGGCCAGTGGAGAAGACCCGCTGGAGCGCGTCCCGCACATAGCTGTGTTGGTCCGGGAAGATCCAGTCCGTGAACTGCGACCCGATGATCTCTTCCTCACCGCGGCGACCGAGGGGGCGGTTGATGTACAGGACCGTCCCGTCAGCCCGCACGATGAAGACGATGTCGGGAGGATAGTCGAGGACCCGTCCGGGCTCCGATGGGCGGCCGGCCGCCGGAGCGGGAGCTGCCAGCGCCGCCGGCGGCGGCACCAGGGGCTCTGGCGGCGGAGGCGTCGGGAGCTCGGCCGCGGGCTGCGGAGGGAGGCCCGCTTCAGCGAGCGCCGGAATCACGCGGGTCGTTCGCTTCCGCCCGTTGTCCCCTTCGTCGTCCTTGCGCTCCGCGAACAGTTGCGAGGGTGTGGGGCGCGACAAGCGCGGGCGCCGAGCGGGTTCGGCGACCGACGACGACTCTTGGCCGGGCGTGGGGACCGGCTGGCCGGGCTCGCGTGGATCGTCCATCAGTGCATTCTCTCCAGACAATTCTGTCCCCAAGACCACCGCGTGCGCCAGCACCGCCAGGGTGACCCTCGACGTCTCGCCGTAATCGGCACCTCAGTATCGAGCCGATCGCCTTTGGATTCAGTCACTTAGATCACAAAACCTCAGATGGCACCTCAGGTGATTGCCGTAAGTCAGGTGGTTACAAGTAGTTATGCGTACATGGGTGGCTAGTCGCCGGGCGGGGTGGTCGCGTCTTTCGCCCGCCGACTCCAAAGCGCCGCTGATGGAACGGCGGCTCGCGCCCTGTGCCCCCGTCCGTCACCGTGGCCCTCGCGTTTCTCTTGCGGTGATGCGATCCCGACGGTAGCGTTGCACCGCTCATCTTCCGCTGCTTTTCCAGAGACGAATGAGGCGTTCTCATGCCCCAGCCTCGATCCTCACTCGCGATGGCCCTGCAGGACTACAAAGGGCCCCGCCCTGGTATCGCGCTCACCGTTGCCGCCGTCGCGCTCGTCATCGCCATGGTCGTCGGGGCGTTTCACCTCATCGGGTTGTCCCGCTCCGCTGCCCTGGTGTCCGAGAGCCAGCACGGGGTCGAGACCCTCAATCGCTACAATGCTACCCTGGAGGTCTGGCGCCAGATGGCGACGGAGGATCTCGAGTTCGTGGCGCAACGGCGATTGCGGGATTCGCTGGCCTATGCCCTGCGCACCGATCTCGCGGGCCTGCGTGACCAGCTCACGGATTCGACCGATCGCGCGCTAGTCGGGACGATCCTGGCCGACCTGGACGCCTCTCCGGCAACCCCGTCGTTGCAGCTCGGGGTCGCCGGCCGCGAGGCGATGATCGTGCTCACCGCGCGGCAGGACTCGGCGCTGTTCGAGGCGGCGGCGGCCGGCCAACGCGCTCGGGTAATCGGGGCCGTCCTGATCGCCCTCACGCTCATTGCCGCCGTCGTCCTGATCGTCCCGCTCTCGTGGGCGTA
>CAYWNR010000082.1:3638-10502 GCA_964459705.1 uncultured Gemmatimonadaceae bacterium
CGCTCCCCAGCCACGCGCTCATTCCCGGCCTCATCAACCTGCACACGCACGCGGCCATGAGCCTGCTCCGCGGCAGTGCCGACGACTTGCCCCTTCGGGTGTGGCTGTCCGAGCACATCTGGCCGGCGGAGTCGCGCCTGGTGTCGAACGCGTTCGTCCATGATGGGACGCTGCTGGCCGCCGCCGAGATGTTGCGTGGCGGTGTGACGTGCTTCCACGACATGTACTTCTTCCCGCTCGCCGCGGCCGATGCCGCCCGCCAGGCCGGCATGCGGGCGGTGCTCGGTGTCACGATCCTCGAGTTCCCCACCCCGTACGCGGCAAACGCGTCGGAGTACTTGGGCCTGGGGCGGGCGGTCCTGGACCAGCTGACAGGCGACCCGCTCGTGTCCTGCTCGGTGGCTCCGCATGCACCCTACACGGTGAGCGACGCGAGCTTCACGGCCGCCGTGCAATTTGCGGACGATGCCGACCTCCCGCTCCACCTGCACGTGCACGAGACGGACGACGAGATCCACGAGAGTCTCGCTGCGCACGGGATGCGACCGCTCGCGCGGCTCAACGCGCTCGGCGTCGTCAGCGCTCGCTTGGTGGCCGCCCATTGCGTCCACCTCGACGACGGGGAGCGGGATCTGCTGGCCTCGGCGGGAGTGCACGTGGCCCACTGCCCCGCCGCCAACTTCAAGCTCGCGAGCGGGATCGCGCCGATTGCCGACCTGTGCGCGCGCGGTGTCAACGTGGGCATCGGCACCGACGGCGCGGCCAGCAACAACCGGCTCGACCTGTGGAGCGAGCTGCGGCTCGCGTCGCTCGTCGCCAAGGTGGCGGCGAACCGTGCCGAGGCGGTGCCGGCCGCTCAAGCGCTCGCGATGGTGACAATTCACCCCGCGCGGGCGCTGGGGATGGGTGACCGCCTCGGCTCGATCGCCGCCGGCAAGGAGGCGGACCTCGCGGCCGTCGATCTCAGCGCCGTGGAGGTCCAACCCTGCTTCGATCCCCGCTCACACCTGGTGTATGCCGCGGGTCGGGAGCACGTCACGGACGTCTGGGTGCGTGGTGAGCGGGTGATGGCGCATCGCATCCTCACGAACGTCGATACTGCGGACCTGGTCGCGCGGGCGTCGACGTGGGCCCGCAAAGTCAGCGGCGGAGCGTAGCGTGGTGGCGGTGGATGCCGGTCCCCATCGGTGGCGGACGATTCAACTGGCGCCGGACGGGTGGTCGGTTGAGATCGTGGATCAGACCCGCCTTCCCGGCGACGTCGTGCAACGCCGGCTGACGACGGTTGCCATGGTGGCCGACGCCATCCGGACGATGCAGGTGCGCGGCGCTCCCCTCATCGGGGCAACCGCCGCCTACGGGATCTGTCTCGCCGTGCGGGCGGATCCGTCGGACGGCGGGCTCGCGCGGGCGGCCGACCTGCTCCGCGCCACACGACCGACGGCCGTCAATCTCGCGGCCGCGCTCGCCCGCATGCGTGCCCGCCTCCACGGCGCGCCCGAAGGCAGCCGGCAAGAGATCGCCTACGCGGAAGCGCAGCGGATCTGTGAGGAGGACGTCGCGGTCAACCGCGCCATCGGGGAGCACGGCCTGGCGGTCCTGAAGGCGCTGCTCCCGCACGCCCAGCGTCCCGTGCAGGTGCTCACGCACTGCAACGCGGGGCACCTGGCAACGGTGGAATGGGGGACGGCCCTCGCACCGGTCTATCGCGCGCACCAAGAGGGCGTTCCCGTGCATGTGTGGGTGAGCGAGACGCGGCCGCGGAACCAGGGGTTGCTCACGGCCTGGGAGCTGGCGGACGCGGGTGTGCCGCACACGGTGATTGCCGACAACGCCGCCGGAGCGATCATGGCTCGGCGGGCGGTGGACGTGTGCCTCGTGGGGACCGACCGCACGACCGCCGCCGGCGATGTGTGCAACAAGGTCGGCACCTACCTCAAGGCCCTCGCGGCGCATGCGCTGGGCATCCCGTTCTACGCGGCGGTGCCCGGCTCGTCCATCGACTGGGCCGCCGGGGGCCCGGACGCCGTCCCGATCGAGGAGCGAGATGGCGACGAGGTCCGGGTCGTGGCGGGGCGCGGGGCTGACGGAGGGGCGGCGAGCGTGCGTCTCCTGGCGGCAGCCGCTCCAGTAGCCAACCCGGCGTTCGATGTGACGCCGGCGCGGCTAGTGACCGGCCTCATCACCGAGCGCGGCGTGTGCGATGCCAGTGCTGCCGGGCTCGCCACCCTGTATCCCGAGCACCCATGACCGCGCCGCTCCCCGACCCTCGCGCCGTGGTGGTCGCGGTAGCGCGCCGAATGAACGCGGCCGGCGTGAATCGCGGCACCGCGGGCAACGTCAGCATGCGCGTGGCGGACGGGATGCTCATCACGCCGTCGGGTGTTTCCTATGACCGTCTCCAGCCGGCTGACGTCGTGGCCATGGCGCTCGACGGCTCGGTGCACTCGCCTCCAGATGCACGCCCGTCCACCGAGTGGCGGCTCCACGCAGCGGTGTACGCGGCGCGGGCGGAGGTCGGCGCCATCGTGCACGCCCATCCGCGCTTCGCGACGGCGCTGGCGAGCGTTCGCCGCGGCATTCCGGCGTTTCACTACATGGTCGCGATGGCCGGTGGCGCGGACATTCGCTGCAGCGAGTATGCCACCCCCGGGAGCGCGGCGATCGGGAGTGCGACGGTTGCGGCCCTCGAAGGACGGCGAGCCTGTCTGCTCGCGAACCATGGGATGGTGGCGTGTGGCGCCGCTCCGGATCAGGCGTTGGACCTCGCAATCGAGGTCGAGTCCCTCGCTTCGCAATACGTCACCGCGCTGCACGTGGGAGAGCCCGCCGTCCTTTCGCCAGAGGAAATGCAGCGCGTACTCGCGGTGTTCGAGACGTACCCGCGTCGCTGATGCCCACCGGGATGGTGGCGGCCGGAAAGCGCTATGAACTCTGCCGGTGGCTCATGGTCCAGACGTAGGCGGCCATCGCCCGCCGCCCAAACGGCGTCCGTGAGATCGACGCCGGCGTTGGGGATGCCCCTCCCCTCCAGACCATGGCAGGACGCGCACAGGCCCGGGCCTTCGTAAAAGAGCTTCCCCCGCTGGACCATGGCGGGGGTGAGCCCTGCGGGCAGCGAGTCGGGCTGTTGCGCGGCGAGTCCTGTCGGGAAGCTGAGCGCGAGGAGCGCAAGGAGCGAACGCATGGACACTCCCGTTGGGTACGCCAGGAGCATCTGCACGCGGCCCGTCATCCGTCGATGCCGCGCTCCCGGGCGAGTTCGTTCCTCAGGGCGGCCAGCTCCCGCTCCGCCGCGACGGCGTTCGGCGTGCCTCGGAACCGCTCGCAGATGCGTGCCAACTCGGGGATGGCACGCTGGGGCTGTCCCAGCTTCGTGCGATACAGCTCGATCAACTCTTGCGACACCAGCAGGTCATGGCCAGGCGGGAGCGTCGCGTCGCGGCGCGCGCGGCGGAACCAGGCCGCCGCGTCGTCCGGGCGTCCCAGTTGGTCGCGGAACAGGCGCGCGAGCGCCAGATAGGGCTCGGGATCTGCGCCGGACTCCGCGGCGGCGATCTCCCACGCGCTGGCGGCATCTTCGTAGCGACCTTGCGCGACGAGCGCCTGCGCGGCCGAGTATTCGCGGCGGGCGGGTATCGTCTCGCCGGTCAGACCGAGGTAGCGGCCCGCGATGGCCGCGCTCACTCGGACCGCGACTTGGGTGACCGCCCACACTCCGAATGCCGTGAGCAACGGTGTGTAGACCGGGAGCGCGCCACCAGTCCACACCAGCCATGTCACCCCAACGCCGAATCCGAAGACTGCAGGACCGACGTGGGTGGCCCAGATCTGCACGTCTGTGCGGGGCTGGCTCTTGGACGCGGACGGGTCCGCGTAGTGGCGCCGCGGCGGCGGGACCGCGGGGGGCGTCGACGTGCCCGTCATGGAGGGGATCTCACGCCGCGGTGATGCCGCCATCCACCGGGAGCGCGACCCCCGTGATGAACGACGCGTCGGATGAAGCGAGGAACACGATCGCGTTCCCGACCTCGTCCGCGGTCGCGATGCGACCCACCGGGTGCTTTTGTTCCCATGCTCGGCGAGCGGCGGCCGGATCCGGAAACGCGTCCCACGCGGCGTGGATCATCTCGGTATCCACGCTGCCCGGGCAGACGCAGTTGACGCGGAGTCCCTCGGTGGCATGGTCGAGGGCCATCGAGCGCGTGAGATTGACCAGGGCCGCCTTGGAAGCCGCGTACGCCGCGGAGCCCGCGAATCCGACGAGCCCGACGTAGGAGGCGACGTTGACGATGGCGCCGCGGGTGGCGCGCAATCCCGCGAGCGCTGCGCGACTCATCAGGAACGCGCCCTTCACATTCGTGTCGAACGTCTCGTCCCACTCTTGTTCGGTCAGTACGTCAACCGTGCGGTTGCGGTAGATCACCCCGGCGTTGTTGACGAGCACGTCGAGCCGTCCGAAGCGGTCGACCGTCTCCGCCACCGCCCGCTCGCAGTCCGCCGCACGGCGCACGTCGGCCACGGCAAACGCGCTGCCGGGAACGGTGTCGGCGGCTTCACGCCCGCGGGCGGGATCTCTGCCGGTCAGCATCACTGCGGCGCCCTCGCGGGCAAACGCGCGTGCCGCCGCGAGGCCGATGCCGCGGGCAGCACCGGTGATCAGGACCACGCGGTCGGCGAATCGTCGTTGAACAGGTCCGGAGGTTGTCATCCCGTGAGATTCTAGGGGCCGGCCGGTCCCCCGCTAGGGCCAGGGACCCTCCACTGTTCTCTCAGTGGCCCCTCACCCGTTGGAGCAGCAGTTGCCCGATCCGGTCGTTCCGGATGATGCCACCGAACGCGTTCGCTCCGGGGCCCGACGCGAAGAGCGGGACGAGGTTCGCCGAGTGATTCGGCGTCAAATAGGCGGCAACGGGGGCCGTGTGCGCCGAGTCGTCGAGAATGGCGAGGCCGCCGGTATCGTGGTCGCCGAGCACGATCACCAACGTCTCGGGATGGCGCTGCTGATACTCGAGTCCTACGCGCACGGTCGCGTCGAAGGCCTCCATCTCGTGGGCGATCACGTCGAACGGGGCGTTGTGGTGGCCCTGGGTATCGGTCTCTTCCGTCTCGATCAGGACGAAAAACCCGCGCGGGTTCTTGTCCAGCACGGTGAGCGCGGTCCGCGCGAGGGTCGCAAGCGAGGGCTCGCGCTCGGGGGCCAGGGGCATGTCGCCATCCGCGAACAGTCCGAGGAGGCGAGTCACGGTGTCCGGCCGAAGGGCGGCGAGCCCAGCGGCGTCTTCCACGTACGCATACCGCTCCCGCATCGATGCCAGTACCGACTGCCCGTTCGGCTCGCGCGCGGTGTCGAACGCCCGGCGGCCCCCGCCGAGCAGCACCATCACGTCGTGCGCCGCCATCTGGCGCGCGATCTCGCTCGATCGGCGGCGGCTCGTGACGTGGGCGGCAAACGCGGCCGGCGTGGCGTCCACCAGCTCCGTGGTCGTGAGCAGGCCCGTGGACAGGCCACGGCTCTGGGCGATTTCGAGGACGGTCGGGCGGGGTTGCGAATCGGGACCGACGCCAACGGCGTTGAAGAACGTGCGCACCCCGGTGGCGAACGCCGTTGCGGCCTCGGCGCTGAACGTGACGACGCGATCGGCCGAGCCCGTTTCGATGAGGCCGAGCACGGGCATGTCCTGCACGGCGAGGGAGTCCATGGTGAGCCGGGCGGCGGTCCAATAGCCCACCCCCGCCCCGTCGGCCACGAACAGGATGATCCGGGTTGGAGTTTGGGCGTGGAGTGTGCCGCAGATTGTGAGGGCTCCGACCAAGGGCGCCCAAGCAGACGTTCTTCGCATGAGGTCTCCGCGCTGGTTGCGGTAGCGTAGGACGGCCGCAAATCTCGGCAGTCCGGCCGGGCGTGCACAAGCGGCGTGACAGCAGGAAGGGCGAACGCGCCCGGGAGGACTCGAACCTCCGACCCTCGGCTTAGAAGGCCGATGCTCTATCCAGCTGAGCTACGGGCGCCACGTGGAACTTGGGAAGGGCCTGCGTGCCAGACAAGCCCGGCCGGCAGCCGTCAGGCCGATTCGAGCCGGTCTCTACCCTGAGCCTTCGCCCGGACGAGCGCCCGCTGGGCGGTCTTGAGCAACGGCGCCGGCGTGTCCCCTCGCGTGGGGCTGGCGGTGGCAAACCCGCCGCTCAAGGTCAGGGTGCGGTTGCCGTCAGCGGTGGGAAACCCGAGCTCCAGGGAGGTGACGACACTTCGGAGCTGCTCGCAGTAGGTCCGGGCGGTGTCGATGTCCCGCACGTCCGCGAACAGCACCCCGAACGTCCCTCCATTGTAGCGGGCCAAGAGGTCGCCGGCCCGCCGCAGGCGCGCCGACAGGGCCTCGGCGATCTGCCGGAGTACGCGATCCCCTTCCAAGTGCCCTTGGGCTTCGTTGTACGCGCGGAGATGGTCCACGTCGAGCAGGGCGACGCCCAGGGGGAGCGACAGCCGAGCGGCGCGCCGCAGCTCCTCCGCGATCGCGTCATCGAACACGCGCCGGTTGGGAATCCCCGTAATGCCGTCGAACCGGTCCTCGCGGGTCCGTTGCTCGGTCATGTCCCGCGCGACCGCGTACATGAGGCCGGTTTCCGGATCGGGGTAGCAGGTCCACGAGATGTACTTCCAGGACCCGTCCTTAGCCTTATACCGGTTCTCGTACGCAAAGCTGATGGCGCCCTGTGAGAGGCGGCGTGTCTCGGCGAGCGTCTCCCCACGGTCATCCGGGTGGACGAACTCCACGAACGGCCGCGCGAGCAACTCCTCGCGGGTGTAGCCCATCACCCGCTCGAACGCCCGATTGACCTTGAGGAAATAGCCCGACGCGTCCG
>CAYWNR010000083.1:0-10460 GCA_964459705.1 uncultured Gemmatimonadaceae bacterium
CCAGATCGGCGCCCGGAACATGCAGAACTACCCGCTGCTCCGGCGCGCGGGGCGCTGCGGCAAGCCGGTGCTGCTCAAGCGTGGAATCGCCGCGACCATCACGGAACTGCTGCTGTCGGCGGAGTACTTGTTGGCGGAAGGCAACCACGACGTGGTGCTCTGCGAGCGCGGCATTCGCGGCTTCGATCCCAGCACGCGCAACGTGTTCGATCTCTCCGCCATTCCGGTGGTCCAGGAGTTGTCGCATCTCCCGATCGTTGCCGATCCGAGCCACGGCACGGGCCGGCGGTCGAAGGTGGGACCCATGGCTCGCGCCGCCGTCGCGGCCGGCGCCGACGGTCTCATCATCGAGGTGCACCCCCAACCGGACCGCGCGTTGTCCGACGGCGAGCAGAGCCTGTACCCCGAGCAGTTCGTCACGCTGATGCACGAGGTGGCCGGCGTCGCCGAAGCGGTGGGACGGAAGCTGGCCGAGCCGGTACCGGCGCCGGTGCGATGACCGGCGGGACAGCGGGCCAGCGGGCCAGCGGACGACCGGATCCCACGTCGCTTCAGCGACATCGGCCGAGCCGTCGCTTTGGCGACGGTACGCGCGTCCGGTCCGCGCCGCCGTCACCTCAGCCAACCTTGACCGTCTTGGCCGTCCTGACCGTCTTGGCCGCCTCGTCCGCCCTCGCCCAGGACGCCCCAGCCGCGCTCGCGCGTGCCGAACACGCCTATGCTCAGGTACGATCGCTGCGCGCCGACTTCGAGCAGACGATTACGAACCCCATGCTCGGCGGCCCGGAGGTCTCGCACGGCACGCTCTTTCTGGTGAAGCCCGATCGATTCGCGATGCGCTTCGCGGAGCCCGCGGGTGATCGGATCATCGCGGACGGGACGTGGCTCTGGGCCTACACCCCCAGCACCGTCCCCGGTCAGGTGATCCGGCAGCCGGTGCCGGCATCCGGGGCGGCAACGCCCAACCTGTTCGCGCAATTCGTCGAGCGGCCCATGGATCGATATGACGTCACCTATGGAGGCCGAGCAACGGTGGCCGGGGAGCCCGTGGAGTTGGTGACGCTCGTGCCGATCGTCGATGGGCTCGGCTTTCGGCGCGCCACGATCGCCATCGCGGAAGGGACGGGCTGGATTCGTCAACTGCAGATCGTCGAGGACTCGGGTCAGCGGCGGACGATCGAGCTCACCACAATCAGCCCGAATGCCGACATCCCGCCGTCCGAAGTCCGGTTCACGGTTCCGAGAGGGGTGAAGGTCGTAACGCCGTAGCGGCCACCGCCGCTCACCCCGCCCGCTGCAGAAAGACGAGAGCAGAGGGGCAGCGGGGCGGAGAGAAGGAGCCGGGCTAGAGACCACCGCAAGAACTCCAACCGGTCCTTCTCTCTCTTCTCTGCCCCTCTGCTCCGTTGTCTTGCGTCCGCCAGCCAGCGCGTGATCTTATGGGTTCATGCCCTGGCTCCACGCGCTCTTCCCAGCGGTTGCCCGCGCCGGAGCGTTCGTCTACTACCGCATCCGCTACGCCGCCGACCGTGTGCCGCGCACCGGACCGGTGTTGCTCGTCGCCAATCATCCCAACTCGTTGCTGGACCCGATGGTGGTGGTTGCCACCGCTCGGCGGCCCGTGCGGTTTCTCGCGAAGGCACCCCTCTTCGTCGATTCCAAGACCAAGTGGCTGGTGACCTCGGTGGCGGCGATTCCGGTGTACCGGCGCGCGGACGATCCGGCGCTGGTCGAGCGCAACGTGGACGCGTTCCGGGCGGTGTGTGCCGCGCTCGCACGCGGAGACGCGGTCGGCATCTTCCCCGAAGGGCTGAGCCACAGCGAACCGGCGCTCGCCCCGCTCAAGACCGGGGCCGCCCGCATGGCCCTCGGCGCGTTCGAGCTCACGCAGGCGACGTTCCCGATCATCCCGATTGGTCTCGACTTTCGGCAGAAGGACGTGTTCCGGTCGGACGCGCTCGCCGTGGCGGGCGCGCCGGTGTCCTGGGACGACCTCGGGCCGCGCGGGCTCGACGATGCGGAGGCGGTACGCGAGTTGACCGCGCGGATCGCGGCCGGGCTCCAACGCGTCACGCTCAACCTCGAGCAATGGGCCGACCGGCCGTTGGTGGAGTGCGCCTTGCGTATTTGGGAAATCGCGCAGCAGGTTCCGCCCGATGTTGGAGCGCGCGTGCCCCGATTGGAGACGACGACCCGCCTGCTCGCCGCCGTGCGCCGGACGGAGGATCCGCAGGGCGTGTCCCTGGCGAACGACGTCGACCGATTTCGCCGCCGGCTGGAGCGGCTCCATCTTCGGCCCGCGGACCTGGTGGCCGAGGTTGGCGTGCGGCGCGCGATCGTGTGGTCGGCCAGCAGGCTCTTCCTGGTTGCGCCCGTGGCCTGGGTGACGGCCGTGGCGGGGTTCCTGGCGTTCTTCCCGCCCTACCGTGTCACTGGATGGATCGTGGATCGCGTGCAACTGAAGACGGATGAGCGCTCGACGTGGAAACTCCTCGTCGGTATCGGCGTGTATGCCATCTGGATGGGAATCGTGACGGGAGTGGCGCTCATCGCTGCCGGCGCGGGCGGCCACATCCTCTGGCGGGGGACCGTCGCGGGGGTCGCCGTCTTGCTCGGACTGCCGGTGATCGGTATGGTGGGGCTCGCCGTACGCGAGCGGTGGCGGGGAACGTGGCGCGACGCGCGGCGTTTCTTCCTGCTTCGGACCCGGCGGTCGCTGATGGCCCAGCTCCGTGCCGACCAACGCGCGCTGGCCGTCCGCCTGGATGCCTTGTACCAGCGATTCGCATCACGACAGGAGCTCCGGTGAGCCCATCCTCCTCGTCCGACGGCCCGCCGGCCCGCCTACCCGCTGGACCCCGCGACGTCCCGCGCGTCATCTGGTCCTGGGCGCTCTACGATTGGGCCAACTCGGCGTTCACGACGCTGGTCGTCACGTTCATCTACTCTTACTACTTCACGCAGGCGATCGCGCCCGACGAGATCACCGGGACGGCATGGTGGTCGCGGGGCGTGGGCGTCTCGGCGGTGCTGATCGCCGTGTTGTCTCCGATCATGGGAGCCGCGGCCGACCGAGGCGGAACGCGCAAGCGGTCCCTCGCGGTGGCCACCGCGGTGTGCGCGGCGGGGAGCATCGCGCTCACCTTCATCGCGCCCGGCATGTCGCACGCCGCGCTCACGGCGCTCGCGATCTTCGTCGTCGCAAACGTGGCGTTCGAGATGAGCATGGTGTTCTACAATGCGTTTCTGCCGACGATCGCATCGCAGGAACGGATCGGACGTGTCTCGGGCTACGGGTGGGGCCTCGGCTACCTCGGCGGGTTGCTGTGCATGGTCATCGCCCTGGTGGCGTTCGTCCCGTCCAACGGGCAGCCGTGGTTCGGCCTGTCGACAGAGAACGGTTTCAACGCGCGCGCCACGAATCTGCTGGTGGCGGGCTGGTACGTGCTGTTCAGCCTCCCCTTGTTCTTCAACGTCCCGGAGCGGGGCACGGGCGCGCGCAGCCTCAGCATCCGCGAGGCATTCGCCGAGCTGGGGCAGACCTTCCGCGCCCTCGGCCGATACCGGGAGGTCGCCAAGTTCCTGATCGCGCGCCTGGTGTACAACGACGGCCTCGTGACCGTGTTCGCCTTCGGGGGGATCTACGCGGGCGGCACGTTCGGCATGTCGCTCTCCGAGGTGATCCTGTTCGGGATCGGACTCAACGTGGCCTCGGGCCTGGGGGCGCTCGCGTTCGGGTTCGTGGACGACAAGCTGGGCGGCAAGAAGACCGTCCAGATCACACTCGTGGCCCTCGCTATCGCGACGGTGCTGGCGGTCTGGGCCCCGAACAAGACATGGCTCTGGATCGCGGGGATCCTCATCGGCGTGTTCGTGGGGCCGAATCAGTCGGCCAGCCGATCGCTCATGGGTCGCTTCGTTCCCGAGAAGCATCAGGCGGAGTTCTTCGGGTTCTTCGCGTTCTCGGGAAAGATCACGTCGTTCATGGGTCCGATCCTCCTCGGCATCGCTTCGCAGATGTTCGCCTCGCAACGCGCGGGCGTGGCGACGGTGCTGGTGTTCTTCTTGGTCGGCGGCCTGCTGCTGGCCAGCGTGAACGAACGCGTGGGAATCGCGGTCGCCCGAGCGACGTAGCCCTGGACCAGACGGCTTTCCGGAGGGAGCATGAAACGACACCTCGCGCTCGTCGCGGCGCTGACCGTTGCGGTCGCCGCGTGTACCCCCATGGAGAAGTCTGTGGGTGCCGCGAAGCTGCGCCACGACTTGGAAGCCGAGTACCCGCAGACCACTATCGACGTGGCGTTGGTGAATGGGCATCAGCTCGAGCTCACGCTCAACGGGCAAGCGTTCCGGAGCCTCCCCGTGGGCCGGGACGAGACGAAGGCGAAAGACGTCGCTCGCTTCGCCTTCGAGCACTACTCGTCGGGCGCGACCATCGACACCATCGAGATCTCGTTCGTTCGCAAACGGACCCACATCCTGATCTACACCAAGACGACGTCCACCTCGTGGTCATTCGCGACGAGCGACCTTCAATAGCCGCGCGCCGGATTCTGCTTTCCGGCGGAGAGCTGTACGGAGCTCGTGATGTTGGGCGGGGAGATTCGCGGAAGCCGCCACTTCAAGCTCATGACCGAGAACTGGATCGTACCCGGTGAGAACGGGGCGATCCTGAGCCTCGGCGTACGCAACATTAGCCGGACCCTGACGGTCGAGGTCGGAGCGGCGACGGCCACCGAGGGTGGTTTCCTGCCGATCGTGAACGTTCTCCGCCGGCTGGTAACGTCAGCCGACTGGCCTCAGGCGACCCCGAGCCCCGGCGAGCGGGCACCGCGGCTGGCGCATCGGCGACATCGGGATAAGATGAAGGGTGACCCCAAGCGCCCTTCCGCCCGCACGCGGCGCGGATTCGGGTTTGTCGCTGCGCCGTTCAGTGGCCGCCGGGTTGGTGACCATCGCGGGATGGTCATGCGCCCAAACGGGTCAGCATCCGCCGCCGAACGACACGCCCCTGACGCCCATCGAGGCCATCCGCACAAGCCTGCACGCCGTCGCCTCGGCGCAGGAGCGGTACTACGCCGATCACGGAACGTATTCCACGGATCTTGACGCGTTGCAACAGTATCCCGGCTGCAATATCAGACCGAGCGTCACCATCACGATCCATACGGCAAGCGCCCAGGGCTGGGCAGCCTCGGGAACGCACCCCGGATTTCCCGACCGGAGCTGCGTACAGATGTACTCGGAGAAAGGAACGATCCCCGTCCCCCTGACCCACCGCGACGCCCGCCGGGCGGATGAGCATCCCGGCGGCGTCGTGTGCGACGCCCCACCGCCCTAGCAAACTCGGTCCCCGGGCGCGGGCTGCCCTCATCCATGGAACGCGTCGAAGCATGCTTTGAGGGCCGCGATCAGGACGATCACCGCGAACACCCTCTGGAGCGTCGGTGCCGAGAGCTTCCGCTCCGCGAGCGTGGCGCCGAGCAAACCACCGACGAGGGCGGCAACGCCCAACGGGAGGACGAGGGCGAGCTCCAAGCCACCGGTCATGCCGTGCGCGGCTAGGGCCACCGACGAGAGCACGAGGATCAGGGCCGAGTTCATCGCCGCGACCTGTTTGGGACCGGCCCAGCCGAGAAACAGGACGAGCGGGCCGAGAAAGACGCCGCCGCCAACCCCCAGAAACCCCGACAGGAGACCAATCCCGATCCCGGCGGGGACCGCGACCATCATAAGCACGACTCGTTTTGGCAGCCCGTCGCGCTCCGCGGCTCCCGCCGCCGAGCCGAACATGGCGACGCCGGCAACCGCCAGCACCGCGGCCAGGACCGCCAGAAAGACGGTCCGCTCGGCTTCGAGCATCGCGCCCAGGAATGCGCACGGAATGGCGGGAAGGAGAAACGGGAGGAAGAGCGGCCAGCGCATCCGTCCGGCGAGACCGAATCGGAGCTGCGCCGTTCCCGTCACAACGATGTTGAGGAGGAGCGCCGTGTGGACCATCGCGCTTGGCGGCATCCCTACCAGCGCCATGATGGCGAGATACCCGGTGCCGCCTCCCAACCCCACCGACGCGTACACACCGGCGACGACGAAGACGGCAGGAACGAGGAACAGCATGAGTCCCAGCGACATCCCCTCCCCCACTCCCACCTCCCAGGGGCAATCCTACCAAGCCGCCCGCCCCGCGGCCAGCGCGCCGCCGCCCAACCGCTCGCTACCGGTCCGCAGACGCCGGCTCCGCCCTCCCATCCGGCAGGGAAGAAATATCCATCCCGCTCCGTCCTACATTGTGGCAATGGGGACGCGACCCGTGGCGGGGCCTGAACTCGACGCCGATATCCTCGAAGGCTGCCGCCGGGGCGATCCCGCCGCGCAGCGGCAGGTCTTCGAACGGTATCGGGATCGCGTGTATTCCATCGCCCTGCACTACCTCCGCGGCGACGCCGCCGCGGCCAAGGATATGACCCAGGAGGTGTTCGTGAGAGCATTTCGGGCTGCCCCGTCGTTCCAGGGGACCGCCCGTCTCTCCACCTGGCTCTACCGGATCGCGGCCAATGCCTGCATTGACGAGCTGCGTCGGCGGCGCCGGCTGGTGTTGTTCGGCGACGTGCCGCCCGTCCTCCATCCGACCGTGGCCGCGGTTGAGCCCCAGGACCTCGATGCCGACGTCGCGGCGGCGCTGCGTCGCCTGACGCCGAAGCTGCGGATGGCCGTTCTGCTGCGGTACTTCGACGACCTGTCGTATGACGAGATCGCCAGCGCGCTCGACTGCACGACCGGTACGGTTGCCTCCCGCCTCAACCGGGCGCACGCGATCCTGGCCCGGGAGCTGGGCCACCTCCGTCCCACACAGGGATCCGATCATGTCCCCGATGCTTGAACCGGGTGACCTCGAGCGCCTCCTGCGGCGGCTCCCGGTGACGGTGGCCCCCGAGTCCGAGAAGCTCTGGGACGCGATCCAATCCGAGCTGCGCGCACCCGCGCCACGCTCCAGGGTATCGCCCCTCCGACGCCCTATTCGGTCGCCCTGGCTGGTGGCCGCCGCCGTCGCGCTCGCCGTGGTCGGAGGGGCCGCGAGTGGAGTGATTCGCTTCTACGGCGCGCCGTCACAATGGGCGGTGCGACCACTGGCGGGCACCCCCACGGTGGACGGTGCGCCACTGACGGGTCCGGGAGACCTCGCCGCCGGGGAATGGTTGGTGACCGACTCGGCATCGCGCGCGCGGCTCGTGGTCGGTCGGATCGGGACCGCCGAGATCGGGCCGGGCAGCCGAGTGCGCGTGGCCCGCGAAGGATTCACCAGGCACTGGCTCGTCATGGAACGCGGCTCCGTGCTCGCGGCGATAAACGCACCGCCGCGACTCTTCTTCCTCGAGACGCCGTCGGCGGTCGCGACCGACCTGGGATGCGCATACACGGTCGAGGTGGACAGTACGGGATCCAGCCGGCTCCGCGTGTTCGCCGGGTGGGTGGAGTTGAAACACGGCGATGCCGTCTCCCTGGTTCCAGCGGGCCTGGTCGCGGAGGTCCAGGCTGGCGGACGACCGGGCACGCCGTATCCACGAGATTTCTCCGCGGCGGCGCGCGGCGCCCTCCATCGGCTCGACGCGGGAGTCGGCTCAGGCCGCGACTTGGATACCGTCCTCGCCGCCATGCACTCGCCCGGGGACAACGCAGCCTTCCGTCAGCGGAGCAGCCTGAGTCTCTGGTACCTGCTGCAACGCGTGGACCGGGACTCGCGCGACCGGGTCTACAACCGTCTGGTCGCTTCTGCCCCGCTGCCCAACCGGGTGACCAAGGAAGGCATCCTGGCGCTCAACCATCGAATGCTGGAGCGCTGGCGAAGGGACCTCCATCCGATGTGGTCCGAAGAAGCGCAGCCGTGGTGGACGCGCTTTGGTCGCCGGCTCTGGGAGTGGACCATTCGCTAAGTGATGTCAAACCGCCCCTGTGCCGTGCCCTCGTGAACGTCACTCGCACCGGAACGTCGCGCCCGCACCCAGCCAACAGGCCGCCGATCCGCCGATCCGCCGCGCGGACTTTCGCACGCCTCGACCCCGCGACAGCTTTCGCCGCGTGATGCGAGGCCAACATCTTCTCGGCCCGGTGTGCGTCGTGGTCATGGCCTGTTCGGCGTCGTCGCGCTCGGAGACCGCAGGCGCCGGCGATTCCGCGTTGGCGTACGTGAACGCCCAGGTGGCGTTCGGACCGCGCGTGCCGGGGACGCCGTCCCATGAACGGGCGGGCGACTGGATCGCAGCGCACCTGCAGTCGCGCTGCGACACGGCGCTCGTGCAACGCTGGACGCAGGGAACGACGCACGGCGACTCGCTTCCGCTCCGGAACTTCCTCGGTCGGTTTCAGCCGCAGCTCTCCAACCGTGTCTTGTATGTCGCGCACTGGGATACGCGACCGGTCGCCGAGAAGGACCCCAATGTGGCGAACCGCGACCAGCCCATCGCCGGCGCCAACGATGGCGCCTCGGGCGTCGCGCTACTGCTCGCCGTCGCGGATCTCCTGGCACGCACACCACCGACGGTCGGCGTGGACCTGTTGTTCGTGGATGGAGAAGACTACGGCGACTTCTCGGACCCTGGCATGGCCGACGTGCTCCTCGGATCACGCCACTTTGCCGAGCACGTGCCGGACAGCGCGTATCGACCCCTGTTCGGCGTGGTCTGGGATATGATCGGCGACCGCAACCTGACCGTCGCGCGCGAGCCCCTATCGATGCGTGGTGCTCCAGAGGTCGTGGAGTTGGTGTGGCGCACCGCGGAGGCGCTGGGTCATGGTGACGTCTTCGTTCGCCGAGTCACCGATCCCATCCTCGATGACCACGTCCCGTTGCTCCAAGCCGGGCTGCACGTGATCGACGTGATCGACCTGGACTATCGCGGTCCTGGCGGCCAGAACTACCATCACACGCTCGCGGACACGCCGGACAAGGTGAGCGCGAACAGCCTGCAGGTCATGGTGGACGTGGCCATGGCCCTCGTCCGCGAACCCTGACGTCTGACTGGAGGCAACCCCATGGCGACGGCATACATGGGCGCGAGGCACGAAGTCGCGCGGTCGGGAATCACCTTCGGGAGCGCGCTGGCGATTGCGATCTCCTGGTCACAGCACCACTCGATCCTGTGGGCCATCCTCCACGGGATCTTCTCGTGGTTCTATGTGATCTACTACGCCGTCACACGCTGACCGGATTCCGCGTGCGGGTCGGTCCGCCTAGCCGGCGACCTCCGCCCCCTCGGTGATCACCACCGCGATCTCCGGTGGCTGGGCCAGGGTGTGGTGGACCGTGCATCCCTCGGCCGCGCGCTTCACCGCGTCCCGGTACTTCTCGGGCACGCCACCGGGGATTCTGACGTCTACGTCAAAGCGGGCCAGACGGTTCGGGTTCGGCGCACCGACTGACGTGACCGCAACCGAGAGGCCCGAGGCGTCCAGCGACCGGGTTGCCAAGAACCGCTGCACGTAGAGCGCGATACAGGTGCCCAACGACGCCGGTAGCAGCTCGGCCGGCATCGGCGCGCTGTCTTCCCCACCCGCCTTGACCGGCTGATCGACCGTCACCTTGTGACCGCGGATGTCCGCGGTGAACCGCGCCCCACCATCCCAGGTTACCACGATCGGTCGCATCTAGGCCTCCGGGGCCGCAACGGGATCGAGATGCTTGTCGAGCATCTGGGTAAAGAACGTCTTCGGCGCCGCGCCGAGCACGCCGTCTACCACCTCCCCGGCCTTGAACAGCGCGATCGTCGGGATCGACCGAATCCCGTACTGCTCGGCGGTCCGCGGGCTCTCATCCACGTTGAGCTTCGCGATCGTCACCCGCCCCGCGTACTCCTCGGCCACCTGCTCGAGCACCGGTGCCACCGCGCGGCATGGCCCACACCAGGGCGCCCAGAAATCGACGATGACCGGTCCGTCAGCCTGCAGCACGTCCTGCGCAAAGGACGCGTCGGTTACCTGCCTCACATTCGCCACGGTCCCTCCTCGGATCGGATGCGGTGCCCCGCCACGGAATTGTTCGGGGCGCCGCTCATAGACATTCTAATATTGCAATTTTACTATGTCAACCCATGGCCAGGTCGCTGCTCCCTGCATCCGCACCCTCACGGCTCCGATTGGGCCCCTTAGTTCCCAATGTCCACCACCACCTTCCACGTCCCATCGGACTGCCGCCGCCAGATCGTCACGTAATTGCCCCGTCCCAGCACCGAGTCGCCGGTCGTCCCGACGGCCACGGATTGCCAATGTCCAAGTGTGTACGCGAGGTCG
Organism: uncultured Gemmatimonadaceae bacterium; assembly: GCA_964459705.1. Classification (GTDB taxonomy): domain Bacteria; phylum Gemmatimonadota; class Gemmatimonadetes; order Gemmatimonadales; family GWC2-71-9; genus JAOTWJ01. The sequence goes on from CAYWNR010000083.1 coordinate 10,285, forward strand.
CCCGACGCCGCGACGATGGCCGTGTCCGGTTCCCACCGAAGCCGGCGCGCCGAATCACCAAACGCCGGGGCCATCGCCGCTTGGATGGCCGTGCGCCCGTCGACGTAGCCGGCGGTCTGATACTGTCGCCCATCGGCCGCGAACCAGCTGGCCCACCCCTCGGCGCCGCGCTCCGC
>CAYWNR010000084.1:0-10447 GCA_964459705.1 uncultured Gemmatimonadaceae bacterium
CCTCGCCCCCGTTGACAATCCGACTAGTTTTAGAGCTTCACCGCCGGAGCCCGACCATGCACTCGAAGGCCAAGACCGTTGCCGCGTACCTCGCCGACCTCCCCATCGAGCTGCGGCGCCCCCTGGCGCGTCTCCGGACGCTGATCAAGCGCGCCGCACCCAAGGCGCACGAGTCCATGAAGCACGGCATGCCGTTCTACGAGCTGGACGGCCCACTGTTCGCGTTCGCGGCCCAGAAACACTACTTCGCGCTGTACGTGTCCGAATCCGAAGTGCTCGCGGCCAACATCCCCAAGCTCGGCAAGATCTCGGCAGGCAAGGGCTGCGTGCGGTTCAAGACCGCCGCCGAGTTGGACTTTGCGGCCACCGCGCAGATGTTGCGGGAGGCGGCCGCCGCTCGCATGCGATAGAGGGTCCGCGGCAATCACCCCGCCCGACCAACGGCCAAGGGTACTGGCAAGCCGCTTCGGGCAATGTAGTTTGCCCGGTTGATGTCGGCGGCCCTCCCAGCGGACCTGCTCGACGCCCTCGCGGGGCGCTTTGCGGTCGAGTGCGAGTTCGGTCGGTAGGATGGGGAGACAGGAGAACGTGAGAAACGTGAGGACGTGAGCCGTAGCTTCCTGCTCACGTTCTCACGTGCTCACGTCAGTTACGAGCCGCCGCCGTCGCCATCAGCTTCTTCTCCAGAAACGCCGCGGTCGCCGAATCCACGGTCACCGCGTTCGCGAGACGCATCCAGTGATGCGTATCCCCCGGAATCAGGAGCACCTCGTGCGGGATGTTGCGGTCGACCAGCCGCTGCACGAGATCGGTGCTCTGGTTGAACCGCACGTTGCGATCGTCGTCGCCGTGGATGATCAGCACCGGCGAGTGCCACGTCGCCATTGAAGAGAGGGGTGACGACTGCCAGGCGACCTCGAGCGCGCGCGCCGCGTCGGGCACCTGCTCGTAGCTATCGCGATTCAAGAGCCCGCGGGCCCGCTCCGCCGTCCAATCGTGCACGCCGTGGAGATCCACGCCCGCCGCGAAGAGGTCGGAGTTTCGGGCGAGCGCCATGGCGGTGAGAAATCCGCCGTACGAGCCACCGTAGATCCCGATGCGCGCGGGATCCACCTGCGGCAGGGACTTCAGGTACTCCGCGCCGGCCTTGACGTCGAGGTACTCCGACGCCCCGCGCGCGCCCGCGTTCGCCGGCTGGTGGAACTCGTACCCGTAGCCGATGCCGAGTCGGTAGTTCACGGCCAGCACGACGAACCCTCGGCTCGCCAAGTACTGATTCACGGCGTAGCAGTTGGAGTAGTAGTCCGAGTAGTGCCATCCCAGCAGCATCTGCCGCGGCGGTCCGCCGTGAACGAAGATCACTGCTGGCTTCTTCGCGGGACCGCCTGGTGGCTCGAAGAGGTCGGCGTGCACCGTCACACCGTCCGACGCGTGGTAGATGACCTGCTTCGGCGTGACGAGTTGGGTCGTCGGGAAGTCCGGGGGAATGCGATCCGCGCCAACCGTTCGCTGTGGGCCGCCGTTCAACGGCATCACGGTCACCAGTGGCGGCCGCTGCGCGGTCGCGCTGATGAACGCGATGGTGGTGCCCTCGCCGGTGACGAACGGCGTCCATTCATTCCCCGTCCCGGGAGTCATCACCTTGGGCTCGGCACGATCCACCGGCACGCGGACCACGTGGCGGCGCTCGAGGTCGAGCTTGTCGCTGCCCATGTTCCCGGCAAATAGCAGCCAGCGCCCGTCGGGACTCAGCGAGATGTACTCCGCCATGTAGTCGCCGGGGGTGAGGAGGAGCGCGTCACCGCCGCTTGCCGGGATCGAATACAGGTGTGGCCATCCATCCTGGTAGGACAGGAACACGATCCGCCCACCGGCGGCCCAGTGCAGGTTGGTCCCGCCCTGCGTGGACGGCACCGAGCCGGCCAACGTCTCCGGCGCCTTCCAGAGCCGCCGCCCTTGTCCCGTCACGACGTCCGCGGTCCAGATCTCCCACGGGCGATGCCGGCGAGCCAGCACCGAGTCGGGCGCGCCACCCGATCCGGGCGACCGCACGAACGCGATGCGTGTCCCATCGGGCGACCAGCGCGGGCTGCGATCGTGCATGAAGGTCGCCGCCAACCACCGGATGGGCGTCGCATCGTCGGTGTACACGCCAACGAACGAGTGATCGCCGCGGTTCGAGACGAAGGCCAGCCGCGCGCCGTCGAGTGACCACCGGATGTCCCCATTGGTGCCCAGCGCGGTGAACAGGGGCTTCGCTTGGGCCGAGCCGTCGATCGGCACGGTCCAGATTTGCCCGTTCTTGACGAACGCCACGACGTCGCTCTTCGGGGAGATGACCGGCTCATCGCCATCGCCCAGCACCACCGGATCACCACCGGCAAACGGCACCGCCAGCAGCTGGAGCTTGGGTGGCGTGGGGCTATTGGTCGCGTTGACCGGACGGGTGTCGTCGAAGTTCCCCCCATGGTCACCCCCACGCACGAACACCACCCACTGGCCGTCGGCCGAGAGCGAGACGCTCGTCAGCTCTTGGCCGTCATCCATCGTGTAGTTGGTGAGGCGTCGCACGGAGTAGTCCGGCCCTTCGGCCACGTAGATGTTGCGGAGGCCGCGCTCGTTGAGCGCCCACGCGATGCGGCTCCCCGTCGTGGCGGCCGTCAGCTCGTTGGGGAACGGATAGGAGCGTACCTGCTCCATGGTGAAGCCCCGCTGCCCGGCGGCGGGCGCGGGGACGATGATGAGTGCGAACGCTAGCAACAAGAAGCAGATGCGGCGGATCATGGCGAGCCATCCAGCGGTGAGGCGAGGACTCGAATGTACGTCCCGCGACGCGACGGACGGAAGCCGGGCACCACCATGAGGGCGGAGAGCCCGACTGGCGCAGCCGCTGCATTAGTTGCAGGATGCAGTTGGGGGCTGCGACCGCGGCTCTCCGCGGCCATCCATCGGGGATAGGGAGGTGAGCGATGCCGCCAAACGCCACACCGCTGCTTGAACGCCTGGGCCGCCGCTACGATCGCACCTGCACCGTGTGTGGCAACGCCGTCCGGGGCTTGACGGTCCGATGCGCGAGCTGTCACGCACTGGCCTTCCCGCAACAACTGTTCATCAGGATCGTGTTCTGGATCATCGTGATCCTGCTTCCGGTTCTTGTGTATCAGGTGAGAAAATAGACGACGCCGCCACCGGCCAGGGAGGACGCTCGCCTTGGACATGATCGCATGAAACGCCATGTGGTGTGGGGCGCGTTGCTCGTCGGTGGAGTGGCATGCGCATCACCCGAGACGCGAGAACGACCGGCCGCTCTCCCCACGTGGCCCGTCGATCGCAGCCCGATTGTCGATATCGCGGGAACGGTGCCCAATAGCGACTGGGTCCTGGAGTACCCCTTCGGCGGAACGCGCCTGTCGAGCGGCGCCATCGCCATCGGTGATCGGACCGGCGCTGTGGTCTACTTCTTCGACGAAAAGGGACGTCCCCTCCGCAAGGTCGGACGAGAGGGCGCGGGACCCGGTGAATCACGGCACATCGACTGGCTGGGGCGATGCGGGGGTGATTCGGTGTTCGCCTGGGATATCCAGCTGCATCGCGTCACGGTCATCGGGCCGGACGGGACGATAGCACGCCAGACCTCCTTTCCGCCGGCGACCACCGTGGCGTGCTCGCGCACCGGGACGTTCGCCGTGGTTGGAGTCCCGCGTTTTTGGGGTCCTTGTCCCAGATGGGGACGTCGGGCGCGCGCACGCGGAACTGACCCTCACGGATGGCACGGCCAACGCTACCCGGAAGGTGGCCGACGTCGCGGTGGGCGACGTGTCGCTGCGCCGGGCCGTCCCGCATCCGCTGGGCAGAAGGATCAGCATCGCGTTGTCGAACGAGCGTCTCTTCGTGGGGACCGGTGACTCGGCTGCGGTCGACACCTACCCCCTCGACGGCCAACCGGCGGGTGTTCTGGCCATCGGCCTCACGCCACGGCCACCGACGTGACGGGAGATGGAGCGAGCGGTCGATGCCGATCTGTCGGTGGTAGCGAACGTCGATCTGCGGAACACCGCCAGGGCGCAGATGCTCGACGCGCTCCCCATGCCCGCCGTCCTCCCTCCCTACTCTCACCTCTTCGCCGACGCGGACGGATTCCTCTGGGTGCAAACCTCTTGGCCCGGTGACTCCGTGACCACACTGCGCGCGCTCGACGCCGCGGGTCGTATCCTGGCGGACGTCACGATCCCGAAGGACATGACCATTTTCGAAGTCGGACCCGACTACGTGCTCGGGGCGTACGAGGACCGCATTGGCGAGCCCCACGTCGCGCTCTACGGGATGCACCGCGACAAGCAGTAGCGGATCGATCGGAGCGCCGCGCGGCCGCTTTCGGTAGCTTTAGCAGCAGGTGTTGAAGTACAGAGAACGCGCCGCATGGGGTCGCGGGCTCGGGTCATCCGTTTCATCCCGTTCATCCCCTCAGGAACCACCATGAAGCACGCACTTCCATTCATCGCCGGCCTCACCCTGATGCTTCCGGCACGCGCCGACGCGCAGGGAACCGAGCAGTACACGTTTCGCATGATCCTCGGCCGTGACACGGTCGTGAGTGAGGTCGTCCAACGCACGTCCCTTCGCGTGGACGTCGACATGCTCGACAAGCTCACGGGGGTGCGCTGGCGCTACGGCATGACCCTCGCCCCAGACGGCCGGGTGCCCGCGATGACCAATGCCGTCTACCGCATCGCCCAAGGGGATACCGTACCGTTCCAGAGCGCCGAGTTCGAGTTCCGTCCCGATTCAGTGAAGGTCACCGTTTCAGGCAACGTCTCCCGTGTGCAGACCATCGCGACGGAGGTCGGCGCACTTCCCTACATCAACCCGTCCATGACGATGATCGAACAGGTCCTGCGACGCGCCCGGACGATGGGTGCCAGCGTGGATACCGTGCCGATCTTCGCCCTGAGCGGCGGTCAAACCGTGCCCGTGCAGGTGACCTGGCTCGGGAAGGACTCGGCCGTCGTCCTTATCGCCACCGCGGAGATGCGCGTGGCCGTGGCCCCGGACGGCGGGCTCCTCGGCGTCGCCATTCCGGTGCAAAACGCCCACGTCATCCGGCTGGATGGCGCGCACCCCCTGGTGATCCGGAAGATCGACTACGGGCCCCCGGAAGGCGCGCCGTACACGGCGGAAGATGTCACCGTCCACACGCCAGCGGGCCTCGCGCTCACCGGCACGCTTACGCTCCCGACGGCGACCACGGGACGCGTGCCGGCCATCGTGACCATTACCGGCTCCGGAGCGCAGGATCGCGACGAGCGCCTGGCGATGGTGGACGGCTACCGGCCCTTCTGGCAGATTGCCGACACGCTCGCCCGCCGCGGCATCGCGACGCTCCGCCTCGACGACCGCGGCATCAACGGCTCCGATGTCGGCCCACCGACGGTCACCTCCGCCGACTTCGCCGACGACATCCGCGCCGCACTCGCCTATCTCCGCGCGCGACCAGAAATCGACAGCGCGCGACTCGGCCTCGTGGGTCACAGCGAGGGCGGCGTCATCGCCCCGATGGTGGCAGTGTCCGATCCCTCGCTCAAGGGGATCGTGCTCATGGCGGGAACGGCCTACACGGGACGGCGGGTGCTCGCTTTCCAACAACGGAACGCGGTAGAGCATGCGACGTCGCTCACGCCCGAGGAACGACAGGAGGCGCTCGCAGCCAGCGCCGCGGCCACCGACAGCCTCGCGGCCCGCAATGCATGGATGCGCTACTTCATCGACTACGATCCCCTCGTAACAGCGCGCGATGTCAAGGTGCCTGTGTTGATTCTCCAGGGCGCGACCGATCAGCAGGTGACACCCGAGCAGGCCGACACGCTCGCCGCCGCGTTTCGCGCCGGGGGCAATCGCGACGTGACGATGCGGAAGTTCCCCGACACGGACCACCTGTTCATCGCGGACCCCGACGGCTTCCCCACCGGCTACCCCACCCTTCCCTCGAGAGTGGTACGGCCCGAAGTGCTGGGAACGCTGGCGGACTGGTTGGTGAGGCACTTGAAGTAACGGCAGGTGGGGGGGGTGAGGGCAGTCAGGGCAGTGGCCAGTATCGGCCTCTGTACCTCATCGTCGTAGGCATGGTGGTGCCGGAAGGCACGGTGCTCGCGGCCACCGGCTGCGGCATCGGCGTGCTGCTCGCGCTCGTCGCCACCCAACCGCTGCGGAACGCGCTGTACGGCGTCTCGCCCGCCGACCCGATCTCGCTCGACGCGGTTGTCGCGCTACTCGTGTCGGTCGCGACCATCGCGAGCTACTTGCCCGCCCGCAAGGCGGCACGCGTAACACCGATCGAGGACCTGGATGCGTGAGTGGTTCGGGGGCAGGTGGTCATCCCACCTAACCCACCCGTCCGTGGTGCGCAACTTTCCCCGCTACATTCCGTAGTTCGCTAGGCGGCCGGATACACCCGAGCAGAGGAAGGCGCACGATGTTCGGCATCCCAGAGTGGGCCATCGGTACCGGCTTCATTACGATGATGTTCTTCGCCGGCGTCGGCATTCTCTACCGCTTCTTGCCCGCCGACGTGCGCCGCTCGCGGCGGCGCGGCGTGATCGGGGTCTCCGTCGGCCAGAGCCACGAGGCACTGGAGGACATTCAGGAACGGCTGGGCAACGTCGAGCATCTAGAAGCGCGGCTCGCCGAGGTCGAAGAACGCCTCGACTTCGCCGAGCGGCTGCTGGCGAGACGCCCCGAGGAACAACGACTCCCCGGCCCCCCCAGGTAGGAAGGGGCGAGGAAGATCCGATCTCATGAGATCCGCGTCTTTGCTCCTCGCACTCCTCTTTTGTCACACGCCCGCGACCGCCCAAAACACGGCCGGCGGCATTGCAATCGGTCTCCACGGCACCCGATTCCCGAACTGGTCGTTCGGCGCCTTCAACTATCGGAGTCCGGGATTACTTGGGGTCAGCCTCTCGGGGTTCCCCATCTGGCGTGTGGGCGTGCGCGCCTCCGTTGGCACGACGGGCCCACGAGTCTACAGCGAAGACAACGGATTTGACTTCTGGCAGGTGGGAATCGAGGCTCGCATTCTCCAGGTGGGGCGCTTTACGCCCTTCGCCGGCACGAGCTATGGTGGGGTGACGGAATCGCGTGGACTCGCCTACCGCTACCTAGGCGGCGAGGCCGGGGTGTACGCCCGTCTCATTGGACCACTCTCCCTCCGCCTCGCGCTGGACTACCTGCATCCCACCAGCTGGGACGACAGCGGCTGGGTGCCTTCGGGTGCGGGCCCTGTGACCAAGACACTCGGTTGGCAGATCGAGCTCAACTGGCGGATTATCCGGTTCGGCAGCTGAGCATGGCGGCCAGGCGGCTAGAAAAAACCTACTCGGTTACCATCTGCCTGATGAGACACCGCGGGGAGCGCGTCGCCATTGGGGACAGATCGTAACCGAGTAGCCTGTTTCCCGCTTCACTGCTGCCTGCACCTGCGAGGCCAGGAGCCGTACCGCCTATTCTCTGCCCCTCTGCCCCGCTGTTCCCGTCTTACCACCCAATCCAGTAACTCGCCTTGATCAGGAACACGTTCTCGGGTGATGCGTCGAACAGCCTGCCGATGTCCCGCCCGAAGACCAAGTCGCCCAGTGGCTGCTGGCTCGCGCGGGACTGGGTCCACACGACGTACAGCGTTGACCCCGGTTTATACTCCCACCGGAGAACCGCGTTCCCCCGAAGCGACCGGAACGTAAAATCGGGCTGATCGAAGCTGATGGGCGCTGCGGGTCCTGCCGCCCCGTCCGGGTCCACCGTCACCACGCCGCCGCCCTCGGTGACGTCGGCGAACACCCGCTTCTCGAGGACGCGGGGGGCAGCGAACTCCTTGTAATTGCTATACTTACCGCTGGAGAGCAGCGGCTGTACGAACACTTCGAGGGTCAGGGTCGGGGTGAAGGTGACGTTGATCCGCGTGTTCATCGACAGCTCTTTCTGAGCGATGTCGGCAAACACGTACCGGCGACTGTAGAAATCCGTGGCCGTGGGATCGTCCGCCGCGGTCACGTACTGCGCGCGGCTCTCCGAGTGCTCGTAACTCGGCCCCGTCGAGATAGACAGGTTCGATAGCGGTCGGAACTGCGCCTGGAGATTCAGCGCGAATCCGCACGCGCCGTCTTCCCGGCAATAGTGATTCCCCCCTGTCTCGAGGACGAGCCGCTTGCGGGAGTCCGTCGAGACGTCCAGTTGCTCGTAGGTCAGTCCCGCACGCTGCACGACAGGTCCTCCACGCGTCGCTTGGTCGTCGAACACGCGCGGCCGGTAGATGACGAAGGTGTTGACGTTCCAGTAGTTCAGCGGCTGGATGTAGCCGTAAGCCTGGATCTGCCGGTCGGTGACGTCCCGGTCGAAGTTGTATTGCTGTTGCCCGCCGACGATGAACAGCAGCTGCCGGTACCAACTCGTGGGCTTCACGAACTGACGCAGGATGTTCGCGTTCATCCAGACGTAGTCCGCCCGGGAAAGGAACGCGATGTCGTTGACTTCGAACCCGGGGCTCCGCGCATTGAGGCCCGTCTCGAACATCCAATCACCCGATTGCTTGGCGAACCGGGAGTACAACGCCCAGCCGCGCAGGGCCGTGAGCGTGGAATCGTAGCGGTCGGTGAACAGGGCGTTTCCGCCGTACGTGCGGTCTGGCCGCTGGTAGTAGCGCGCGCTCGACCGCTGCGCGCGCAGGATCGCCGAGGGGTCACCGGCAATCTGGGAGACCGCTACACTCGTCCGCCACGAGTAGGTCCGCTGCTTGAAGTAGCTCACCTGCTCGAACCCCAGGGCTTCCGCGTGCCGGTTCAGAATGCCCGCCAATCCCGGGTCGCCCAGATCGCGCGCCATCGACGTCGCCATCCCGCTCAACACCGTCGCGCCACCGCGCAGGTCCTTCGCCAGCCGGCCCACGAAGTAGTTCGTGAATGGCTCGACCTGAACATGCTCGCGGGTCGAGTCGGCGAGCTGCACGGTCGCGAACTCGCGCCGCGTCATGGCGTTCATCAGGCCCACGGACCACCCGCTGGGCGTGCGACCGGTGATCTTGGCCGCGCCGAGAATCGCGGAGTTCTCAGGGATGCTGGCATACGGGCCCTCGTCGTACGCAAGGGAGGCGCCCTGCGGTTGGCGCCCGATGCGCCGCGGGTAGAAGAGCGACAACCCCGACACGTTCGAGCAGAAGTTGCAGGACAACCCGCCGAAGCGGAAATACCCCGACCCTTCGATGAAGAACGGGCGCCGCTCCTCGAAGTAGGTCTCGAACGCTGAAAGGTTGACGACGGCCGGATCCACCTCCACCTGTCCGAAGTCCGGGTTCACGGTTGCCGTGAGTGTCAGGTTGGACGTGAGCAAGAACTTGACGTCGGCTCCCACACGGGAACCCAACTGGTGTGCGTCAGCGAACGGATCGTTCGAGTCCGCGACGGGCACGTTGGTGGACCGTCCAACCACGTACGGCAGCACCTCCAAGCGTCCGGGCTTGCGGTTGATCTCCAAACCGGCGAGATGCCCGTAGCGCTCTGGCCCGCCCGCCTGATTGAGCGGCCACCACGCCCAGTGGGACCGTTCATTCAACCGCGCTTCCATCCGCACGATCTGGAGTCCCCACGTCTGCTCTGGGGCCGTGGGGTAGCGAAGTTGCGCGAACGGGATGCGGATCTCTGCGGTCCAGCCGACCGAGTCGATGCGCGTCTTCACCTCCCACACGGGGTCCCAGGATTCGTCCGAGTTGCTCCCGCCCAAGCCGCTCGCATCCCACCGCACGCCGGAGGGATTCACCGAGAACTCGGTACGACCGAGGTGATCGTGGTAGGTGTCGAAGACGACGGTCAGTTTGTCGGCGTCCGCCGACCCGTCCCGCCGCACCAAGCGCGTGCGCACGCCATCGGCGCCGAGCGAATCGAACATGCGGGCGCCGATGTAGATGGCCGCGCCGTCGAACAGGAAGCGAACCTCGGTCCGCTGGGTGGCGGGTTCCCCGTCGTGCGGCTGCGATTGGAGGAAATCCGTCGCCGGAGGAGCCGATTGCCACGCCGGCTCGTCGAGCTTCCCATCGAGATGGATTTCAGACTGAACCCGGACGGCCCGCACGTCCCTCGGAGGCGTGGGGTGGACCGAGCCGTTCTGCGCGTGGACGCGCGGGGTTGCCGCCAGGGCGAGCAGCAACCACGTGGTCCCAAGAGCCCGTTTCGCCATGAAACCTCGAAGCACAGTCATTCCAACGTGTTAGACGCTGGAAGTCGGCCGAGGGTTGCAGGCACCGGCGGGAGAGGATCTACTCTGCTAACATTTTAGCAATGCTGTGCCAAGATATTAGCACTCGTCCCTGGCGGTCAAGGCGGGCGGTTAGGCGATTGGGTGGGTGGGCGGGCGACGAACAACTATGCACGACGGAATGGTCGGGCGTACGCCGGCAAGCGGCCGC
>CAYWNR010000085.1:0-10407 GCA_964459705.1 uncultured Gemmatimonadaceae bacterium
GGACTATCTGGCCCCCATGGCGAACAACGTCTTGCTCGCGCTGGCGGCCGAGAAGCTCATGGGGATCACGATCACGGAGCGCTGCAAGGTGCTGCGGGTGATCGCATGCGAGATCAGCCGGATCATCTCGCACCTGGTCTGGATTGGCACGACGGGCATCGATATCGGCGCGTTCACTCCCTTCCTCTGGATGTTCCAAGAGCGCGAGAAGTTCTACAACCTTCAGGAGGCCTGGACGGGGGCGCGCCTGACCACGAGCATGACGCGCGTGGGCGGACTGATGGCGGACATTCCCGAGGGGTTTGAAGACGGAGTGCGCGCCGGCTGTCGGAGCCTCGGCAAGGTCATGGCGGAGGTGGACCGCGCGCTCACCCGCAACGGAATTTGGGCGGGACGCATGCAGGGCATCGGAGCGCTGACCGGCGAGGAAGCGATCAACATGTCCCTCACGGGCGCCATGCTGCGGGCAAGCGGCGTGCCGTACGACGTGCGCAAGGACCGGCCATACCTCGACTACGAGACGTACGACTTCGAAGTCCCGGTGGGCGAGCACGGGGACGTGTACGACCGCTACCTCGTGCGCTTCGAGGAAGTGCTCCAGGCAATACGGATTCTGGAGCAGGCCCTCGATCGGCTGCCGGACGGTCCGATCAACGTGGATGACCATCGCGTCATCCTGCCGCCGAAGCACGCGGCGATGAGCGACATGGAGGCCATGATCCACCATTTCAAGCAGGTCATGGAAGGTGTGCCGGCACCGCCGGGCGAGGCCTACTGCTCGATCGAGAGTCCCAAAGGCGAGCTGGGTTACTACTTCGTCTCGGATGGTACGGCCAAGCCGGTCCGGTGGCGCGTTCGCCCTCCCGCGTTCGTCAACCTCTCGGCGTTGCCCAAGATGTCGGAGGGACACCTGCTCTCGGACCTGATCGCCATCAACGCCAGCGTGGACATCGTGATGGGGGAGGTCGATCGCTGATGCACGCGACAGGCGAATACGAACCCGTCTTTGTCGGTGGCGAGTGGCGTCACCGCCTCGATCAGGTGCTCACCCGCTATCCGACGAAGCGTGCCGCGCTGCTGCCCGCGCTGTGGCTGGTGCAGGAGGCCCGGGGCTGGATCTCGAACGAGGCCATGGTGGAGGTCGCGCAGGCGCTGGAGCTGACGCCGGCCTATGTGAAGGGGGTCGTCACCTTCTACACCATGTACCACCAGCACCCGGTGGGGCGCCACTTCATCCAGATCTGTACCACGACGCCCTGCAACCTCTGCGGGGCTGAGGGAGTCGTCGAGGCGTTCTTGAAGCACACGGGCTGTGGGGAGCTGGGTGCGACGTCCAAGGACGGTCGCTTCACGGTGGTCGAGGTCGAGTGCCTGGGCGCGTGCGGGTTCGTTACGCCCGTGTTGATCGACGATGACTTCATCGAGAGCGTGACGCCCGACAAGGTGTCCGGCCTGTTGCAGAGGTATCCATGAAGCCGGCGCGATCCGGCCATCCCGTCATCCGGTCATCCCGCCACATCCCGTGGGGGGTGGTGTGGGGAGGGGGCAGGTAATGGGCTATCCACACCAGCCGCACGCCAAGGAAACCGTCGTCCTCTCCCAGTATTTCGGCGACCCGGAAGCGCGGACGTACGCGGGGTGGGTGAAGCGCGGTGGCTACGAGGCGCTGAAGACCGCGTACGGCATGACGCCGGCGGCGCTCGTGGATCTCGTCAAGGAGTCGGGACTGCGGGGCCGCGGCGGCGCGGGCTTTCCGACCGGGCTGAAGTGGTCGTTCATGCCGCGCGAGAAAACGAAGCCGCATTATCTCTGCTGCAACGCGGACGAGTCGGAGCCCGGCACGTTCAAGGACCGCGAGGTCATGCGATGGACGCCGCACGCGCTCATCGAGGGCTGCGCCATCGCGATGCACGCCATCCAGGCCGAGGTCGGCTACATCTACATTCGCGGCGAGTTCACGGAACCCATCCGCGTCATGCAGGCCGCCCTCAACGAGGCCTACCGGGAAGGCGTGCTGGGCGCCAACGCGTTGGGGAGCGGTCGCAAGGCGGACATCTGGATCCACCGCGGAGCGGGCGCGTACATCTGCGGGGAAGAAACCGCGCTGATGAACTCCATCGAGGGCAAGCGCGGCAATCCCCGGATCCGCCCGCCGTTCCCCGCCCAGGCCGGCGTTTTCAGCCTGCCCACCACGGTCAACAATGTCGAGACGCTGGCCGCGGTCGGCCCGATTCTCCGGAAGGGAGCCGCCTGGTACAAGGGCCTCTCGCTCAGCAACCCCAAGAGCACGGGGACCAAGCTCTTCAGCGTCTGCGGGCACGTGGCGCGCCCCGGCAACTACGAAGTGACGATGGGCTTTCCGTTGAAGGACCTCATCTACGATATGGCCGGCTTGCGGCCCGGGCGCACGCTGAAGGCCTGTCAGCCGGGTGGATCCTCGGTGCCGATCATCAACCGCGAGGAGACCGAAGCGTGTCTCCTCGACTACGAGGGCTGTGTCGCGCAGAACACGATGCTCGGCTCGGGCGGCCTCATCGTCTACGACGACACCGCCGACATGGTCTACCAGATCATGCGGCTCGCGAAGTTCTACGCCCATGAATCCTGCGCGCAATGCACGCAGTGCCGGGAAGGGACCGCGTGGACGGTCCGCATCCTCGAGCGGATGCTCTCGGGCAAGGGCACCATGCAGGACCTCGACCTGCTGCTCGACCTCGGCGAGCAGATGACCGGCAAGACGATTTGTGTGCTGAGCGACTCGTGCGCGGCGCCGGTGGCCAGCGGGATCAAGCGGTTCCGGGGCGAATTCGAAGCGTACATCACCGGGGCGCGGAAGCCCGTGCTCGCGGTGGCTTAGGGGAGCCATGGCTGATTCGCAGGATCTGGTCACGCTGACCATCGAGGGCGCCGAGGTTTCGGTCCCCAAGGGGACCACCATCCTCGAGGCGGCCAAACAGGCGGGCGTGCTCGTTCCGCACTACTGCTATCACCCGTCGCTCCCCGTCGCCGGTGTCTGCCGCATGTGTCTGGTGCGGATCGAGGGGCAACCCAAGCTGCAAATCGCCTGTGCGACGCCCGTCGCGCCCGGGCAGGTCGTGAACGTGTTCGACACGCAGGCGGTGGAAGCCCGCAAGGGCGTGCTGGAGTTTCTCCTCATCAACCACCCGCTCGACTGCCCGATCTGTGACCAGGCCGGCGAGTGCGAGCTGCAGGACTACGTGTTCCGGGAAGGGCGGGCGCGCACGCGCTACACCCCGACCTTCGCCAAACGGTTCAACCCGGTCGAGGACTTCGGGCCCGACGTCCTCTACGTGCCGAACCGGTGCATTCTCTGCACGCGCTGCGTGCGGTTCATGGACCACGCCGCCGGCGAGCCGGTGCTCAACGTGAGCGAACGTGGCGATCGGGCGTTCATCGGGATCCATCCCGAACACCGGCTCGACCATGCGTGGTCGGGCAACGTCGTGGATCTCTGTCCCGTCGGCTCGCTCATCTCCAAGGATTTCCTGCACAAGGCGCGGGCGTGGGAGCTGGACAAGACCGCCTCGGTCTGCACCGGGTGCTCGCAGGGCTGTAATATCGGGATCGAAACCCGCCAGAACGTAGTGGTGCGGCTCCGGCCGCGCCCGAACGCCGTGGTGAACCGGTATTTCATGTGCGACCACGGTAGGCTGAGCTACCGCTGGATGAATCGCGGCGATCGCATCGAAGCACCACTCGTGCGCCAGGACGGCGGCCTGACGGCGTGCAATTGGGATGAGGCCATTCGGCAGGCGGCGGAGTTGGTCGCCGGGGCGGGCGGCGACGTTGCCGTGCTCGCGTCGCCCGGGGCCTCGACGGAGGCGCTGTACCTGGCACGCGAGGCGGCTGGGTCGCGCTTTCGCGGCATGTTCCGAGTCGAACGGGTCGCGGAGGAGCGCCCGCTCCCGGGCGTTCCCGGTCTCGCCCTGCGCGCGGAACGAGCGCCGAACGTGGCGGGCGCCACGCGCCTTGGCTACGGCGAGTGTCGCGACGAGCAGCTTGCCGACCTCGGGACAGCCGCCGTCGTCATTGTGGTGGGTGACCGACTCGAGGGGGCGGCGGCCGCGGCGGTCGCGTCGGCAGCCCATCTGATCTATCTCGGTGCGGTCCTGCCCGAGGCGGCACGCGGCGCCACCGTGATCTTTCCGGTAACCACGGTTGCCGAGGAGGACGGCACGTTCGTCAACCGCGACGGCCGGGTCCAGCGGTACTTCCAGGCCAAGAGCAGCCCCGGCATGGCGCGGCCCGCGTGGTGGGCGCTGGGCGAGCTCGCGGCGGAACTCGGTCGTGGGCCCGCGCCCGCCACCGCCGCCGAGGCGTTCGACGCACTCGCCGCCGGTGTCCCGGCGTTCGGCGGGTTGTCCTACGATGTGCTGGGCCTCCAGGGCGCGCTGCTCGCGACCGGGGCGCCGGCAGGAGCGTCCGTGTGACTCCCGACCTCAAGGGCCTGCTGATCATCAGCGCCATCAAGGTGGTGGGGCTCTTCATCGCACTGATGGTCGGCGTGATCATGGTGGTGTGGGTGGAGCGCCGGGGCAGTGCCATGCTTCAGGACCGTCTGGGCCCGAATCGGATCGGTCCCTTTGGTCTCCTGCAGAACATCGCGGACGGCCTCAAGAACTTCTTCAAGGAAGAAGTGATGCCGGCCGGCGCGGAGCCCATCCTGTTCCAGTTGGCTCCGCTCCTCTCGTTCGGCCCCGCCTTCCTGATGTTCGCCGTTATTCCCTTTGCGGCCCCGCTGCCCGGATTCGACGTGACGCTTCCGGTGCTGGGGCGCGTCGTGTACGCCGGCCCGATGGCCATGGTGGTGGCGGACCTCCCGATCGGCTTTCTCTTCATCATCGCGTTCTCGAGCCTCGCGGTGTACGGCATCACGTTGGCCGGGTGGTCGTCGAATTCGAAGTACGCGCTGCTGGGCGGGCTCCGCGCGAGCGCCCAGATGATCAGCTACGAGATCACCTTGGGCCTGAGTCTCGTCGTGGTGCTGCTTATTGCCGGCAACGTGCCGCTCGGCCAGGTCGTGGCGTTCCAGCAGCAGACCACCTGGTTCGTGCTCGCCGCCGGGGTCGCCTACCTCATGTTCCACGTCGGCGCGTTCGCGGAGACCAACCGGCTCCCGTTCGATCTTCCGGAAGCGGAAGCGGAGTTGGTGGCGGGGTATCACGCCGAGTACTCCGCGATGAAGTACGCCATCTATCCACTCTCGGAATACGCGGCCCTGATCACCATGTCGGCGTTCATCGCGACACTGTTCTTCGGTGGCTGGGACATTCCGTTCACCCGGTGGGACGAGCAGATCGCGACGGCGTGGTCCTTCGAGGCGGTCGCGCGCTTCGGCCTCACGAACCTGGTGTTCCTGATCAAGACGAGCTTCTTCATCTGGGTCTTC
Source organism: uncultured Gemmatimonadaceae bacterium (assembly GCA_964459705.1). Lineage (GTDB taxonomy): Bacteria > Gemmatimonadota > Gemmatimonadetes > Gemmatimonadales > GWC2-71-9 > JAOTWJ01. The sequence continues at coordinate 5,411 of CAYWNR010000085.1, forward strand.
GTGTGGGTGCGATGGACGCTGCCGCGCTTCCGCTACGATCAGTTGATGTACTTGGGCTGGAAGGTGCTGTTACCGCTCGGGTTGGTCTACATCGTGATCATGGCGACGGCGGTCCTGCTGCTGGAGCGGGCCGGCGTGCCGCACGACGTCCGCTACGGGCTGTATCTGTTCCTCGTCAACGTCCCGCTGTTGATCGGGATTGTCTGGGGACTCGATCGGCGGCGGATCGTCGCCGGCACGGTGCGACGCGTGCGGGCGGAGGCGTAAATGGCGATTGGCGTGAAGGTGATGCGGCGGCCGGAGCTGGGGGTGAGCTACCTCCGGGCCTCGTTGAAGGGCATGGCCCTGACGTTCAGCCATTTCTTCCGTCCGAAAGTCACGATGCAGTATCCCGAGCAGACGGCGCAGGAGGGTTTCTGGTCGCTCTCGCCGCGTTGGCGGGGTACCCACCGGATGCTCACGGACGAGCAGGGACGCGCCAAGTGCGTGGCGTGCGGCCTCTGTCCGCAAATCTGCCCGGCGAACTGCATCAAGCTCGTCCCCGGTGAAGACGAGCAGGGGAATCGCTATCCCCTCATCTATGAGATCGACGAGTTCCGGTGCGTGTTCTGCGGGTACTGCCAGGAGGTCTGTCCCGAAGAGGCGATTCACGTGGGCGTGCACTACGAGAACTCGGAATACGAGCGGGGGCGGTTCGTCTACGATCTGGAACGGCTGTGCGCGCAAACGCACCCGGTCTCCAGCCTCTGGGATCCAGCGGATCCAAAGGGGGAGTGACCGATGCTTGGAGGGTTTTTCTGGGGATTGGCGGTGGTGGCGGTGGCGGCGGCCCTCCTCTGCGTGACTCGCCGGAGCCCCGTCGCGAGCGCACTCTGGCTGGTCGTCACGATGTTCGCGCTCGCGGGACTATATCTCCTCCTCGACGCGCAGTTCGTGGCGATCATCCAGATTCTGGTGTACGCCGGCGCCATCATGGTGCTGTTCCTGTTCGTCATCATGGTGCTGAACATTGGTCACCGCCCCTCGGATCTTCGGGGTTGGGTCGGCCGAGGCGTGGCGGTCCTGCTGGGCGCCGGCATCTTCCTGCAACTCGGCGTGATCTTCTGGGCCATCCGGTCCGGCGGATTCGGCCAGCAGACGGTCGCGTTCCCGCTGCCCGCGGGTGAACTCCAACGCATGCAGGAGGCGCAGGGCGCGGTGGGGATGATCGCCGGCCCGCTCTTCCGTCAATACCTGATCCCCTTCGAGATCACGTCCGTGCTGTTGCTCGCGGCCATCGTCGGCGCGGTCGTCCTGGCCAAGAGGAAACTCTAGATGCTGCTTGGTCCCGCGCTCGGCGTTTCCGCGCTGCTCTTCGCGATCGGCGTGGGCGGAGTCCTGCTCCGCCGGAACGCCATCGTCATCTTCATGTGCGTCGAGTTGATGCTCAACGCCGTCAACCTCTCGTTCATCGCCCTCGCCCAGCAGCTCGGCGTCGAAGGCCAAGTCATCGTGTTCTTCGTGATGGCCGTGGCCGCGGCGGAAGCGGCCGTCGGGCTCGCCGTCATCCTGGCCGTCTATCGCCACCAGGACTCGGTCAACCTTCAGGACCTCAACCTGCTGCGCGGGTGATGCCTCCGATGCTCGACTGGGTGTGGCTCGTCGTTGTGCTCCCGTTCCTGGGCTTCCTCGTCAACGGGGCGCTGTCGTTCTTCCGCCCGAAGGCGACGCGAGCCATCTCGATCATGGGCGTCGGCGTCGTGGTCGTGGCGTTCCTCGTCGCCCTGGCCGCCGCCGCCGGGTTTGCGGGGCTCCACGCCGAGGAACCGGTGCTGGTGCACCTCTGGTCCTGGATCCCGATCGGCGCCCTCGATATCTCGCTGACGTTCCAGGTGGACGCCCTGTCCATCGTCATGCTGCTCGTCGTGACGGGCGTGGGCATGCTGATCCACGTGTTCAGCATCGGGTACATGCGGGAGGATCCGGGCTACGGGCGCTACTTCGCCTTCCTCAATCTGTTCGTGTTCTTCATGCTCGTGCTCGTGCTCGGCGCGAGCTTCCCGGTCCTGTTCATCGGCTGGGAAGGCGTCGGGCTGTGCAGCTATTTGCTGATCGGATTCTGGTACAGCGAGAAGGCCAACGCCGATGCCGGCAAGAAGGCCTTCATCATGAACCGGATCGGTGACGCGGGCTTCCTCGTCGCGATGTTCTGGATCTTCAAGGAAACCGGGTCGTTGGCGTTCCAGGAGGTCTTCGCGCGGGCCCCGAGCCTCCTGGCCGTCGGTGGCCCCACGATCACCGGCATTACCCTGTTGCTGTTCTTGGCCTGCACGGGCAAGTCGGCCCAAATCCCCCTCTATACCTGGCTCCCCGATGCCATGGCGGGCCCGACCCCGGTGTCCGCCCTCATCCATGCCGCGACCATGGTCACGGCCGGGGTGTACCTCGTGGCGCGGACCAACGTGTTGTTCGCGATGGCGCCCGTCTCCAGCGCCGTCGTGGCGACGGTCGGGGCGGTCACGGCGCTGTGGGCGGCCTCCATCGCCCTCAAACAGTGGGACATCAAGAAAGTCCTGGCGTACTCCACGGTCTCGCAGCTGGGGTACATGTTCCTGGGCGTCGGCGTCGGGGCGATTGCGTCGGGCATCTTCCACCTGGTGACGCACGCGTTCTTCAAGGCGCTCCTGTTCCTCGGCTCCGGCAGCGTCATTCACGCGTTACACAAGGCGTATCACCACACGCACGCGCACGAGGATGCCCAGGACATGCGCAACATGGGCGGGCTTGCGCGGTGGATGCCCTGGACGGCGGGAGTGATGTGGCTCGCCACGGCGGCCATCGCGGGCGTGCCCGGGTTCTCAGGCTTCTTCTCGAAGGACGAGATTCTCGCGGAGACGTTCGCCAAGGGGCACGAGCACCCGCTGTTCTTCGTGCTCTGGACGGTGGGCACGATTACGGCGTTGATGACGGCGTTCTACATGACCCGCATGATGCTCTACACCTTCCACGGACCGAACCGGACCGGGGAAGGGGAGCGGTCGCACCTCCACGAGGCGCCGTGGGTGATGACGGGCCCGCTCGTGGTCTTGGCCGCCGGGAGCGTGCTTGGTGGGCTCCTCAACCTGCCCGAGGTCGTGCCGGCTGGGGCGGGGTGGTTGCGTCACTGGCTCGAGCCGGTGACCGCCGCCGGTGATTTCTACCGACCCGAAGCCCATCTGCCCATCGGCACCGAGTGGCTGTTGCTCGGCCTGGCGACGGTCGTGGCGGCAGGGGGGATCGTGGCCGCGTGGCGACTGCTGCGTCCGGAGGCGCTGGTGCCGGCGCGAGAGGCAGTGCCCGAAACGGGCCTCGCGCGGATTCTGCTCCGCAAATGGTACGTCGACGAGATCTACGACGCGATCGTCGTCCGACCGCTGGTGTGGGTCTCGCGAAACGTGCTGTGGAAGGGTGTGGACGCCGGCGTCATCGATGGCGCCGGGGTCAATGGATCGGCGCGGGTCGCGCGCGGCGTGGGTGCGATCGGATCCTGGCTCCAGACGGGCCAGGTGGGCACGTACGTCTTCTTCTTCGTCGTCGGCGTGCTGCTGATCCTGCGCGCGGCGACGCGGACGTGAGATGATGGAATCCCTGTTCGTCGGTCTCGGCTACGAGCGTTGGGCCCTGAACGCGCTGCTGGTGCTGCCACTCGTCGGCGCCCTCCTGGTGCTCGCCGCGCCGGCCGCGCGAGCCAAGCACGTGGCGCTGGTCGTGGCCCTCGTGGAGTTCGCGGTTTCGCTGGGCCTCTGGTGGACGTTCGATGCCGGACAGAGCGGCATGCAGTTCCGGTTCGCGGCGCCGTGGATTCCCGCGTACGGCATCGCGTACAACGTGGGGCTCGACGGCATCTCGCTGTTCATGGTGTTGCTCACCACGTTCACCATGCCGCTCGCCATCCTCGGCAGCTTCAACTACATCAAGGCGCGCGAGCGCGGCTTCTACGCGCTCATGCTCGTCCTGACGACGGGCATGATCGGGGTGTTCGTCGCGCTCGATTTGTTCCTGTTCTACGTGTTCTGGGAAGTCATGCTGATCCCGATGTACTTCATCATCGGGATCTGGGGCGGTGAGCGACGTCTGTACGCCGCCATCAAGTTCTTCTTGTACACGTTTGTGGGGTCGCTGCTCATGCTCGTGGCGATCCTCGTGCTGTACACCGTGGTGGGGCGGGAAACCGGCACGTATTCCTTCGACTACCACTGGCTGCTGTTCCAGTCCTCCATCGCGCGACCGTGGGGAATCTGGCTGTTCCTGGCGTTCGCGCTCGCGTTCGCCATCAAAGTCCCGATGTTCCCGTTTCACACGTGGCTGCCCGACGCGCACGTGGAAGCGCCCACGGCGGGATCGGTCATTCTGGCGGGCATCCTGCTCAAGATGGGCGCGTACGGCTTCCTGCGGTTCGCGGTGCCGTTCTTTCCCGATGCCGCCTTCGATCCCCGGGTGGCGTCGATCGTGATCACGTTGGCGGTCGTGGGGATCGTCTACGGGGCCCTCGTCGCGATGGTACAGCCCGACTTCAAGAAGCTCATCGCGTACTCGTCGGTGAGCCATCTGGGATTCGTGATGCTGGGCATCTGGGCGATGACGACGCAGAGCGTCGCGGGTGCCGTCATGATCATGATCAACCACGGCGTGTCGACGGGGGCGCTGTTCCTCCTCGTCGGGATGATGTACGAGCGCCGGCACAGTCGCCTGATCGCCGACTACGGTGGGCTGGCGCGGGTCATGCCCGCGTTTGCCGCCATCCTGACGTTGGTATCCCTGTCGTCCATCGGGCTGCCGGGCACGAACGGCTTCGTCGGCGAGTTCTTGGTCCTGCTCGGGGCGTTCCAGACGCACCCGGTGGCGGCCGCCATCGCCACGACGGGGGTCATCTTCGCCGCCGTCTACCTGCTCTGGGCCCTCCAACGGATCATCTACCAGAAGCTCGACAACCCGGAGAACGAGCGTCTCACGGACCTGCGCCCCCGCGAGTACGCCAT
>CAYWNR010000086.1:0-7637 GCA_964459705.1 uncultured Gemmatimonadaceae bacterium
CGACTCCATGCGCTGGACCGATACCGTTGTCCGCGACGTTCTTCCCAACGGGCTTACGCTGCTCGTGCAGCGGGATTCCAGCGTACCCGTGGTTGCGGCCGTCACACACGTCAGAGCCGGCTACTTCGACGAACCTGATCGCTGGGCCGGCATCTCCCACGTTCTCGAGCACATGTACTTCAAGGGCTCCGACGGGCTGGGGCCGGGAGAACTCGCGCGGGCCACCCAGCGGCTCGGGGGCTATCTCAACGCCAGCACCTCCTACGAGCGGACGATGTACTACACGGTCGTGCCGTCCGCGCACGACGGGCTCGCGCGCGCGATGAAGCTCCAGTCGGCGGCGCTGCGGGGAGTGACACTGGCGCCCGAGGCCCTGGCCTCCGAGCTGGAAGTCATCATTCAGGAAGCCAAACGGAAGCTCGACTCGCCGGGGGCGGTGACCGTCGAAACGCTGTACGAGCTTCTGTTCCGCGTGCACCGGATGCGTCGCTGGCGCATCGGGACCGAAGCCGGCCTCCGCGCGCTCACGGCGGCCGACGTACGCGCCTACTACGAGAGCCGCTACACCCCCGACCGCGTGGTGGTGGCGCTGGCCGGAGACGTGGACGTGGACGCGGCGCTACGCGCGGGACACGAATGTTACGGTGACTGGCAGCGGTCTCCGTCGTCCGTCGAGGAATCGCCGCGAGAGCCTGCGGACCGCTGGGCCGACATCCGTGTGCTGCGCGGGGATGTCGAGCGGCCGACCGTCGCGGTGGGATGGCGGACGGTGGGGCCCCTGCACCCGGATGCTCCCGCGCTGGATGTCGCGGCCGGCGTGTTGGGGATGGGTCGCGCGTCGTGGCTCTCCGCCCTGCTCCGGCTCCCGGGGCTCGCGGCGAGCGCGTCCGCCGGTCATTACACGCCCGGCGACGTCGGGGTGTTCGACATCGAGCTCACCAGCGACGCACCCCAGGTCGCCGCGGCCATGCGCCGCAGCGTGGCCCTTGCCGAGGCCTTGGCGGATCCGGGTCCGGACGAGGCCCAGCTCGTCCGCGTGCGGGCCCTCTCGGCGACGGGCTGGGCCCGGCGCATCGAATCCGTCGACGGACGGGCGACGCTGCTGGCGGAGTTCGAGGCGCTCGGCGGCTACCAGTTGGCGGAAGAGTATCGCGCGGCGACGGACCGGGTCAGCAGTGCGGACGTACGTCGGGTCGCATCGGCATGGTTGACGCGGGACGCCGCATGCGCGGCCGCGTACGTGCCCGCCACGGACGGCGACGCATTGACCGACCTTGCCTGGCCACCCGCCGAGCGCCAGGCGCCGCCGCCCCTGCGGATGTCACCGCTGGCGCGCGCACGGGCCATGCGCCCGCCCATGGCGTCCGATGCGCGCATCGGAGATATCGTGGTGCGACGGTATCCCGGCGCGGATGTGCTCGCGCGGCCGCGCCGGGGAACGGGCCTGGTAGCCCTGACCGCGCACCTGCCAGGCTTGACGCTCGCGGAGGCCGCGGCGCAGGCGGGGATCTCACGCCTGCTCTTGCACGCGGTGCTGCGGGGGGCGGCCGATCGGTCGGCCAACGAGCTCGCGGCGCTGGCGGAAGGACTCGGGGGGACCGTTGGCGCGTTCGGCCGGGCGGACCGAGTGGGTCTGGCGCTCACGACGCGCGCCGACCATGCGCGCGATGGGATGAGGCTGCTCCGGGCGATCATCGAGCAGCCGACACTGGCCCCCGACGAAGTGCGCCGCGAAGCCGCGCTCCAAGCGGATGACGCGGCACGTCGCCGGGACGACATGTTTGGCTACCCACTGGATCGGGTACTGGGTGTCGCGTTCGCGGGCCATCCCTATGGCCGCCCGCTGCTCGGGGATCCTGCCACCATCCGGGAGATGGACGCGGAGCAAGTCCGCGCTTGGCATGCGCGGGCCGTTCGCCAACGGGCGGTGGTAGTCGCCGTCGGCGACCTCGAGCCGGAGGATCTCTTGAACGCCGGTGCGGTCTTCGCCGACTGGCAGGGGGCGCCGGCCCTCCCGCACGCGGATTCACCCTCATGGAGCGCCGGCGTGCACGCCGAGTCCCGGGCGAAAACCCAATCCGCGCTTGCCCTCGCGTTTCCGGCGGGTCCGGCAGCTTTGGCGGACCGGTCCGTGCTATTCGTCATCGCCGCGCTCCTCAGCGGTCTGGCGGGGCGCCTGTTCGAGGAGTTGCGAGAGCGGCGAGCCCTCGCCTACACGGTGCACGCCGCGCCGTGGATCCGTGTGGGCGCGGGTGCGTTCCTGGCGTATGTCGGCACGTCGCCCGAGCGGGAAGAGGAAGCACGAACGGCCATGCTCGACGCGCTCGGCCGGGTCGCGGAGGGGCCACTGGAGCGCGACGAGCTGGCGCGGGCCCAAGCCTACGCCGCGGGGATGATCGCCATCCGCCGACAGCACGCCGGCTCCGTCGCCCTCGAGTTGACCGACGCGTGGATGCGGGGCACGCTGGACGAGTTCGCCGCCGAAGAACCCAACCGGCGGGCCGTGACCGGTGCCGATATCCGGAGAGTGGCGCGCTTGCTCTTCGACGCCGATCGCCGTGCCGAGTGCGTGGTGCGGGGCACCGGAGGGGGGTGGTAGAGGGCGGACTAGGCGGTCTAGGCGGTCGAATGATCGAATCGAATGCTGGTTTTTCGTCCGCCCGGACCGCCCGGACCGCCCGGACCGCCCGGACCGCCCTGTCCGCCTAGACCGCCCTCATCACTTCGGACACGTCGCATACGACACCAGTGGCACGACGAACGTCCCGCGTGCGCGGGCCTGGCCAGCCTCGCCGTCGATGTCGGGGCGTTGCAGCATGACGTCGAAGCGGCCGCTGATCGCCTGGCCGCCGGGGACGGTGCCGGTGGGCCGGGCGTACATGGTCCCGCCACTGAGTGACAGCGCGGTGATCGACGTCGGCGTCTGTCGGAAGTACGCGAATGACGTCCCCGGGCGGCAGATGGGATCGGTGCCCGCGGCAATCGCGGCCGGCGTGAGCGTCCCCACGGTGCGGGTGGTCGGGCCGCTCAAGCTGTCCAGGAACACGAGGGCGAAGAGCTCGTCCGCCGTGCTTCCGGATACTTGGAACATCGTGCCGCCGATGTCGTTTGGATGGTTGAATGCGCGCGAGGAGAATGTGAAGCGCGTCTGCACCGCGCCCTCGAACACTATCGCCATCGAGCCGAACAGCGTATCCGTCACCTGCAGGACGCGTAGCCCACCCGCCGCGGCGACCGTATCGACCGTCACCGAGTATGCCGCGGACCCAGCGCCCAGGGCGGTGACGAGGCCGGTGATGGTGTCAATTGTCGCGACGCCCGCCGCGCCGCCGCTGAACACGGGGGCTGGGGGCGCCGAACCGTCGAACGTGCGGACGGTGATCGGAATGGTGAACGTGTCGCCGGGCGCGAGGAGAATCGTGTCGAGCGGGAGCGCCAGCAGGAGCACGTTGAGGATCTGGACCTCGGCGGTGTCGGCCACGAGCCCCGCGCGCGCGATCACCTCGGTCGTGCCGGCCCAGAGGCCTGTGACCGCCCCGGTGAGCGAATCCACGACGGCGACGGACGTCTGGGTGCTGTGCCAGCGGATGGCGGCGTCCGGGATCTCGTCGTCGTTCGCGTTGAAGGCACGGGCCGTGAGACGCGTGGAGCGTTCGCCGACCAGCACCGTGTCCAGCGCCGGTTCCAGCTCGACGCGAACCGGAATGTCGGCCACGGGCGACCCGGAATCACATGCGAGGACGAGCAAGGCGAGTCCGGCGAGGACCTGCGCGGCGGTGTGCTTGCGCATGATGGGGGACTGGTGCTTTCCTGAAGACGCGGCGCGGGTGGGTGCGGCGGCGTCAGAACATGGACATGGCGAGGAACGACCGCAGGTTGTCGTTGGTCACCCGGAGCCGGCCGCTCAACAACCGGACGACCGCCCACAGCACTTTGTAGGCGAGGTCCCGATTGAAGTCGAGCAGCATCTCGAAATCGGATCGGGCAACGGTGAGGAGGATGCACGTCGTGTTCGCGATCGCATCGGTTGAACGCTCGGAGCGGTCAAACACCGACATCTCCCCAAAGCAGGCTCCCTTCTTGAGGATGGCCAGCGCTTCCTCTCCCGAGCCCGGCACGTCGCGGGAAATGCGCACCTCGCCTTCTGCGACGATGTACAGCCGGTTGCCCGGTTCTCCCTCGCGGAAGACGAACTGGTTCCGGGGGATCTTCTGCTCCGTGCAGATTTCGGCCACCGCCGACACTTCCGCGTCGGTGAGATCCGCAAAGAGGGCTGCGTGGCGGATCAGGTCGAGGTCCATCCTGCCTCCCGTCGCGCCCGGGGAAGGGCGCGTCCGGTCAAGGTACCGTGCTCTCTGAGGGGCGGCAAGCGAAACCGCTGATTGCGTGGGCCGATGCGCTGAGTCTGGCGCGTCTTCCACTGGCCGTGGTCTTCCTCGTGGTGGAGGATCCGGTGGTGCGCGCGACGGCGCTCGCCGCGGCGGCAACGAGCGACCTGCTCGACGGCTATTTGGCGCGTCGGTTGGGGGGCTCCCGACTGGGCGTCGTGTTCGATCCGGTCGCCGACAAACTGTTCATGGCCGCCGGCTTCTGTGTGGTGTTGCACAGTGGCTTGCTCAACGTCTTCGAGATCGCCGCAGTGCTGCTGCGCGACATCGTGGCGTTCATCGTGTTTCTCACGACCGTGGTGCTCGGTCGCCCGACCACCCTCCCCGCCCGCGCCGGAGGGAAGGCGGTCACAGTCGCCCAGATCCTCACGCTCGGGGCCTTTCTGACGGGATCCGATCTCGTGCGACCGCTCGCCTGGGCGACGGGCGCAATCTCGCTGTACGCCATCGCCGACTATACGCGCGTGGGACTCGGGTCCCCGCGCAAGGAGTGACGCCGCATGCCGTTTGAGCGCGCCGTTCGTCTCGAGTGGTCCGGGAGCGGAATGCAGTTCACCGGTGCCGGGGTGGACCCGCCGTCACCGTCGATCATCCTGGACGGTGACGGGGCTGTTGGCCCGGGCCCGATGCAGGTGTTGCTGCTCGCCGCCGCCAGCTGCACCGGCTCCGACGTGGTCCTGATTCTCGAGAAGATGCGGGTGCGACTGCGGACCTTCGCGATCGACGTGGTGGGTGTCCGACGCGACGAGGAGCCGCGGCGCTACATCGCAATCCGGTTTCGCTTCCGCCTCGCGGGCGACGGGCTGGACGCGGCCAGGGCCGAGCGGGCTGTCGACCTGTCGTTGGAGAAGTATTGCTCGGTCGTGCACTCGCTCGCGCCGGACATCACCATCACGCGCGAGATCGAGCTTGCGTAGCGCCGTGCTGGTGCTGGTGCTCGTCGGGGCGCCGGGTGGCCTTGCGGCGCAGCACGGGTGGGATGCACAACTTCACACGCAATTCCTGGCGCGCGACAGCGTGCTGGCGGCCGTGGGTGCCGGAGGGGGCCTCAGATTGGGTGGGGGACTGCGGGCCGCCGCCACGGCGTCATGGGGCTGGCTCGCGCCGGATCGCACCGCCGGGCGCATGGAGCTCGTCGCCTCCCTTCACTTGCCTCCGATGCATCCCAGGCAGCCCGGTGTCTATCTGAGCGGGGGACTCGCGGTCGAGGCATGGCCGGATGACGTGCGCGGGCTCCTGCTCGTCGCCCTCGGGGTTGAAGCCCGCCCGTGGGACGGTGGGGGCTGGTTCGCGGAGCTCGGGGTGGGTGGGGGCGTGCGCGTCGCCCTGGGACTCAGGCGTATCAGGCTCAAGCGCGGTCGGTGAAGACGACAAAGGACGCGGTGACCCCCGCGTCCCGTGAGCTATCGACTACGACGCCTGCTCAGCTCGAAGCGCCGATGGGTTCTTCTTTCTTCCCGATGACTGGCTGACAGTACCGCTCGCCGAGCTGTCGAAGGTCATTGAGCTCCCGGGGCGAGAGGCCTTCGTACCGCTCCTCGAGGTATTCCATCGTGTCGTCGAACCATTCCTTCTGATCGGCCGAAGCCGCCTCGAGCACGCCACACCGCAGGATGTGGCTGAACAACTCGTCCCGCGCCTGCTCGAAAAGCCGCGAGTTCGCCGCCCTTGATTTCGACGACTTGCTCGTACTCATCTCCATGCAACTCCTTTACCCAGAGGGTTTTGACTGGGCGTAAGGTAACGGCGACACGGGTTCAGCGCAAACCCGATTACATTGTTGATTCTGCGGCCTTTGGGGGGGAGCCTCGTGCCCGATCAAGTGTATGGACCGGAGCGGTCGGACCGGCTCGTCGACCTGCTTCGCAGTTTCGCGATTCGCGTGATGGAGCTCGACGATCAGTCACTCCTCGAGGCCGGCCCGCAGCTGTTGAAACAGATCGGCGACATCCGATCGGAGCTGTTTCACTACGAAGTGCGCAGCACGTACGACACGCCTGAAACCGCGGACCACCGACGGATCGTCGAGCAAGCACGGCACGCCGATCCCACCAGCCAGAACGACGACGAGGACGGCGCACCATGGCGGGACCGAAGCAACTGAAGATCTTCTACGTCGCGTTGGGCGCCGTCGTCGTGATCGGCGTCGGCGCCCTGCTGGTCGCGCGTGGGCGGAGCGGGACCCAGGCCGCCGTGGTCGCGCCGGCGCCGGTGGACACGGAGAGCTTCCCAGGGCACGTGCTGGGCAGCGATTCCGCCCCCGTGACGATCATCGAATACGCGGACTTCGAGTGCCCCGCGTGCGGGCAGTATGCGGTCTTGACCGAGCCCGACGTGCGCAAGCGACTGGTCGATTCCGGGCGCGTGCGGGTGATCTTCCACGACTTCCCGCTCAATATCCACCGGAACACGATGGCGGCGCACCTCGCGGCCCAGTGCGCCGGCGACCAGGGGAAGTTCTGGCAAATGCACGACCAGTTGTACTTCAATCAGAGTCGGTGGGCGTACGAGCGGCGGCCGGCGGGGACGATTCGCGGTCTGGCGGCTGGCATCGGCCTCGATCTCGGCCAGTATGACGCTTGTGTCAACTCGGGAAAGTATCTGGCACGTCTCGATCAGATGCGCGACGAAAGTGCGGCGCGAGGCGTCAACGAGACGCCAACGTTCGACATCAACGGCAAGCGGGTCAGCGGCCACATCCCCTCGTTCGATGAAATGCGCAAGTTGGTGGATCAGGCGGCGGCGGCGGCGCGAAAATGACCCACCGGATGACGGCCGCGGTCCTGGCCGCGATCGGCCTGTTCGTCTCTCTCTACTTGTGGCTCTGGAAGATCGGCGTCTTGGGCGTGTTGGCGTGTGGCGAGGGTGGCTGTGAGACCGTCCAGCTCAGCGCGTACGCCGTGATCTTGGGTGTTCCCGTGGCGTTCATCGGTGTGGTGGGCTACGCCGCCATGCTCGCCGTGTGCCTGTTCGGCCTCCACGGCGCGGCGGCCGAGCGGCCCGGAGCGACGCACATCCTGCTCGTCCTCTCCGGCGTGGGCGTGGCGTTCGCGGGTTACCTCACCTACCTCGAAGCGGCGGTCATCCACGCGTGGTGCCGCTGGTGCATCGCGTCCGCGGTGATCGTGACCGCCGTCTTCGTGACGGCGCTCGTTGGATGGCGGAGCCTGGCTAGCTCTCCATCTCCTCGTACTTCTCCTTGAGCATCGCCACGACCGCGGGATCCGCGAGCGTGGTGACGTCCCCGAG
>CAYWNR010000086.1:7737-10348 GCA_964459705.1 uncultured Gemmatimonadaceae bacterium
GCCGGATGTGAGACCAGCGCGCTCTCGACCTCCGCGGTGCCCAGCCGATGGCCCGCGATGTTGAGCACGTCGTCCACGCGGCCGAGAATCCAGAAGTAGCCGTGACGGTCGCGCTTCGCCCCGTCGCCGGGAAAGTAGACGCCTTTCCACTTGCTCCAGTACGTGGCGCGGTAGCGGGCGTCGTCTCCGTAGATGGTGCGAAGCATGCCGGGCCAGGGGCTCGTGATGGCGAGAAACCCGCCGCCCGTGGGCACTTCCTTACCCTCGCCGTCCAGCAAGGTCGCCTGGATGCCCGGGAAGGGAATCGTGGCGGAGCCGGGCCGGGTGGTCACCACGCCGGGGAGCGACGTGATCATGATGCCGCCCGTCTCGGTCTGCCACCAGGTGTCGACGATGGGACACCGGCCGCCCCCGATATGGCGTTGATACCAGATCCAGGCTTCGGGATTGATGGGTTCGCCGACGGTTCCGAGCAGCCGCAGCGTGGACAGGTCGTGTTGCTTGGGGAACGCGGTCCCCCACTTCATGAACGCGCGAATGGCCGTCGGCGCCGTGTAGAAGATCGTGACCCCATAGCGCTCGACGAGATCCCAGAACCGGTCCTTGTCAGGCCAATCCGGGGCCCCCTCGTACATGACGCAGGTGGCGCCGGCGGCCAGCGGGCCGTACACCAGGTACGTGTGCCCGGTCACCCAGCCGATATCCGCCGTGCACCAGAACACGTCGTCGTCCCGCAGGTCGAACACCCATCGGGTGGTCGCGAGCGCCTGGGTCATGTAGCCGCCGGTGGTGTGCACGATGCCCTTCGGCTTCCCGGTCGTCCCCGACGTGTAGAGGATGTAGAGCATGTCCTCCGCGTCCATCACGGCGGGCTTGCAGACCGGCTTGGCATCGGCCATCAGGCGGTGGTACCAATGATCCCGCCCCTCGACGATGGGGGCCAGAGCGGCATCGGCGGTTGCCGGGCCACGACGCACCACGACGACGTGCTTGATGGAAGGGCAGCCGGCGACCGCCTCATCGGCGTTCTTCTTGAGCGCGACGAGCTGGCCGCGGCGGTGCCCGACGTCGGCCGTGATCAACACCTTCGCGGCCGCGTCGTTGATGCGATCGCGGAGGGACTCGGCCGAGAACCCGCCGAACACAACGGAGTGGGGGGCGCCGATCCGCGCGCAGGCCAGCATGGCGACCACCGCCTCGGGGATCATCGGCAGGTAGATCGCCACGCGGTCGCCCTTGCGCACGCCGAGCCCTTTCAGGACGTTCGCGAACCGGTTGACGTCGCGATGCAGCTCCCAGTAGGTGATCGCGCGCCGATCGCCCGGCTCCCCTTCCCAGAGCAGGGCGACCTTGTTGCGCCGCTCGGTGCGCACGTGCCGGTCGAGACAGTTCACGGAAGCGTTGAGCTTGCCACCGACGAACCACTTGGCGTGGGGCGCTTTCCACGTCAGCACCCTGCGCCACGGCTTCATCCATTCGAGCTCGCGGGCCTGCCGTTCCCAGAACTTGAGCCGGTTGCGGGCGGCCTCCTGATACGGGCGCCGCGAGCGCACCTGGGCCGTGCGGCGAAAGGCGGGCGGGGGCGGGAAACTGCGGGTTTCGTCCAGCAACGTGTCGATGCGATCCGTCATGACCTCACCTTGGCGTTGTCGTGTCGAGCGGGCGTTGACGCTCGGGTGGGAGAGCGCTTAAGCTGCGCCGTCCGCCGGGGGGACGGTCGGATCAACATGGGGATGGTGGTGGCGGGAGGGAAGGGGTGGCCCCAGGCGCGGAGAAAGGGGCAGGTGTGGGCGACGAGGGGGCGCGGCCCCGAGTCCTGTTTGTTGAGGACGAGGCCGGTCTGCGGCGGGCGTACGAGCGCTTCTTGAAGGGGCGCTTTGACATGGCGTTCGCCGAAACGGGAGCGGCTGCGCGGAGCGAGCTGACCCGCTTCGTTCCCGACCTCGTGGTGCTCGATCTGAAGCTGCCGGACGCCGATGGCATGGACGTGCTGCGCGATCTGCGCGCGGTGCGGCCGGACCTCAAGGCCATCATCACGACCTCGTATGCGAGCCAGCAGCCGCTCTTCGAGATGCTGGGGATTCCCCTGCAAGGATACCTGGTGAAACCCTTCAGCCTGAGCGACCTCGAGAGCCACATCCGTGCCGCCCTCTGATCTCGTGCTGACCGCGCGGAGCATCTCGCGTCGCTTCGCGTACCGGCCGGTGCTGACCGACGTGTCCCTGACGTTGAGTCGGGGCGAGGTGCTGCTGCTCGTCGGGCCCAACGGCGCCGGCAAGACGACCCTACTCCGTGTGCTGGCAGGACTGCTCCGGCCGTCGGCGGGGACCGTGCATCTCTCGGCGGCTATCGGTATGGTCGCCCACGACGCCATGCTGTATCCGGCCCTCAGTGCGCGGGAGAACCTGCGCTTCTTTGCGCGGCTGCACGGGGTGCGGGATCGGGGCCGCGTCGATGCGCTCCTGACCCAGGTCGACCTCCTCAAGCGCGGCGACGACCGCGTGGGGACCTTCAGCCGGGGCATGCTGCAACGGGTTGCCATCGCCCGCGCCCTACTGCACGAGCCGGGCCTGTTGCTGTTCGACGAGCCGTTGAGCGGGCTCGACGCCGC
>CAYWNR010000087.1:0-10326 GCA_964459705.1 uncultured Gemmatimonadaceae bacterium
GCGTCTCCACCTGATCGTAGAAGGCGACCGCGGCTTCCCGCGTCTCGTACTCGGCCATCGTGGGGGCGATCCGGAACGTGAGACGGTGCTGCACCGAAAAGCCGGGCTCGACATGCAACAGTCGAACGACGCTTCTCGTGGTGACGCCCGCCGCCACGAGGACCATCACCGCGAGTGCGATCTCCGCGACGACCAAGCTCGCGCGGAGTCGGGCGCCTTTGACGTCCCCGCCGGCGCGCGTGCCGGACTTGAGCAATCCGCCCATGCTCTCACCCGCGATCCGCACCGCCGGCAGCGCGCCGAAGAGGACTCCGGCCGCCAGGGCGAGCACCGCGGCGTACGCCACCGCCGCACCGTCCAGGCGCAGCTCGTCCAACCGCGGCAGCGAGCTGGGCGCCCAATGCGCAAAGGCCGGCAGCGCGAGTCGCGCGCCGATGATACCGATCGCCGCGCCCACCGCGGCGAGCGCCACGCTCTCGGTCACCAGCTGTCGCACCAACCGCCCACGCTCGGCGCCGAGTGCCGCCCGCACCGCCATCTCGCGCTCGCGCGCCGCCCCGCGCGCCAGCCACAGGTTGGCCACGTTGGCGCACGCGATGAGCAGGATCAGCCCCGCCGCGCCCCAGAGGATCAAGAGGAGGGACCGCGAGCTGGCCACGAGCGTCTCGCGCATCGGCTCCACCAGCACGGTCCACCCCTTGTTCACCGGATACGCGCTCGCCAATCGCGATTCGATGGCGTCCATCTCCGCCTGCGCCGCGCGCACGCTCGACCCGGGCTTCAACAGCCCCACCGCCGCCACCCACCGCGCGCCGCGCGACCCCGCGTCGTCGGGCCGCACGCCGAACGGCTTCCACATGTCCACCGACTCGTCCGGGAACCGGAACCCGCTCGGCATCACACCGACCACCTCGAGCCGCCGCCCGTCCAACATCACGCTGCTCCCCACCACGTCGGGCCGTCCGCCAAAGGCGCCGCGCCACAGCTCGTGACTGATCACCACCACGCCGTCGTTACCCGGCTCGTTCTCGTCCGCGCGGAGCGTCCGGCCGAGCGCCGCGCGTGTGCCGAGTACGTCGAAGACGCTCGGCGACACCAGCGCGTAGCCCACGCGCTGCGGTCGCTCGGCCGATTCCAGGTTCCCCGTTCCGGTCCACCACGCGCCGAGTTGCGCAAAGCTCGTGGATTGCGCGCGCCAGTCCTCGAAATCCTGGAACGACACGCCGAACCGGAGCCAGCCGCGCTCCAGATTCGACTCCCACAGCGCGGTGACTCTATCGGCGTTGGGGTACGCGAGCGGCTGCCACAACACGCTCCGCACCACCGAAAAACCGACCGTGTTGAGGCCAATCCCCAACGCGAAGGTCGCCACGACGACGGCGGCGAACGTGGGGGCTCGGCGCAGCATGCGCGCGGCCAGGCGGAGGTCGTGAAGGAGCGCGGTCATGGGTGGTCCCTGGTGTTTCGACGTGAGACGGCTGAGCGGTGGCTGGGGTTGGAACGGGATGGGAGGGGCGGGAGGGGCGGGAGGGGCGGGAGAAGCGGGAGGAGCGGAGAAGCGGCCGTCGGCGGGCCGGCCCGCCGAGTTACTCCGGCCGCTCCACGTCCAGACCGGGGATGTCCCGAAAATCGCCGACGTTGAGCGTCCACAACCGCGCCTCGGCGGTCAGCGCGCACGCCGCGATGGCGAGGTCCAGCTCGCGGCCACGCGCGCGCGGGACGGTGCGATACAACTCCGCGGCACGGGCCGCTTCGTCGGGGCCGAACTCGATAGCGGTGGTCGCGGGAAAGAGCGCCTCCTGCGCCGCCAGCTCCTCCGGACGCCGCGGACCGCGCAGCCATTCGTAGAGGACCAACGTCGCCAGGACGATGCGCTCGCCATCCGCCAGCGCTCGGCGCACGGCCGGCGCCGACCGCTTGGACCCGGAAAGACAGTCGATGAGGACCGAGGTATCGAGCAGGATCACGGCCGCGCGCGCGTGCGCCGTCCGCCGGCCCGGCGCGCCTTCCGCACCGCCTCGAGTTCGCGGTCGGCGTGGGCAGCCGGCGCACGCGGTATGCGGTCAACGACGTCGTCGAACACCGCAAGCATCCGCCGCCGCTCCTCGTCGCTCAACCGCCCGACCCGCGCCGCGTACTCACGCACCGCTTCCCGCACCACCCCGCTCTTGGACGTGCGGAGCCGCGCGGCGACGCGTTCGATCCGCGCGGCGGTTTCTTCGTCCAACGCGAAGGTCATCTTTGTGGAAGCCATAACACCAGCATACCATAGTTATGGGATACGTGCAAGCAGCTGGATGCGCGGAACTGGGTCGGGTTCCTTCCACCACGCCCCAGCGACGGCGTGCATCGGTAACTTATTGATTTTTAGCATGTTGCGAGCCATGGAGCCCCCACCGGCCGCAAAGTGCTTCGCGAAGCCTCACCGCGTCCTCAAGCCGGGCGGGGCGTGCTGGCAGTCAGCCACATGGTGACAGACGGTCCGCTGCCCGAAGCGTTGAAGGTCGCCATTGGCCCCGACGCGAACGAGGCCCCCGCCGCGGGAAGTCGCGCCAGGGCCCGGGCCCCAGTGCGCATCGGCGAGATGGGCGAGACGCGCGTCTTGGACCTCGACCCGGCGTTACGGATTGGCGAGTCCTGGGCTGAAGCCCAGGCTCGGGCAAGGAGCAGCGTCCTGAAGAACGCGTCCCTCACGCGCATCACCCTTTAGGGTCTCCCTCCGTGGCCGAGCCCGCGCTTCAGCGCGGGACTCCGCAGAACAACAAGCGACGACGGGACGATGCATCCTGCAACGCGCACCGATTGAAACCCTAGCGCTCCCGCCGACGTCCTATATCATATCACTATGCCTGATAAATCATCCCCATCCCTGGGCGAGCTGGAATCCCTCGTGCTCCTCGCCGTGCTCCGCTGCGACGGCGAGGCCTACGGCGTTCCAGTCCGCGAAGAGATCCGGCGCCGCGCTGGGCGATCGCTCACCCTGGGAACCGTCTACAAGACGCTGATGCGGCTCGAGACCAAGGGCCTCCTCACCACCACCATCAGCGACCCCGAGCCGCGCCGCGGCGGCCGGCGGCGGAAGCTCTACCGGCTGAGCACCCCAGGTCGGCGCGCGCTGCAACGGACGCTGGCAACGCTCGATCGCATGGCAAAGGGCCTCACCGTCGCCACGAGCGGCCGATGACCGCGCGACCGCCACGTTTGGTCGAGTGGCTGTTGTCGCGGGTGCTGCCGCGCAGCGAGCGCGAGTTCGTCCTGGGGGATCTCGCGGAGCAATTCGCCGCCGACCTCGAGCACGGCCCTCGAGCCGCGTCACTCCGCTATGCGAGAGAAGCCCTGGCCGCCGCCTGGCACGTGCACCGTACGCTGCCCTCACTGCCCTCACTACCCTCACTACCCATGTCCTTCTCCGACCTCGCTCGCGCAGCCAAGACGCTCCGCCGAGCGCCCGGATTCACCCTGGCCACCGTGCTCATCCTCGCCGCCGGCCTTGGCGCCACCACGGCCATCTTCAGCGTGGTGAATCCGATCCTGCTCCGGCCCCTCCCATACGCCGCGCCGGGGGATCTGATGGTCGTTTGGGAGAAAGACGCGGACGGCTCCAATAGCCGTACCGGATACGCCACCTACGTGGATCTCGCGACGGAATCCGGCACGCTCGAGAGCAGCGCGGTGATGGGCTCGTGGCTCCCGACCATCTCGGGCGGCACCGGCGATCCGGAGCGGCTCGCCGGCGAGCGCGTGTCCTGGCGGTTCTTCGACATGCTGGGGGTAAAGCCCGTCGTCGGCCGCTCGTTCGTGGCGGCGGAGGACGCGCCGGGCCAGCCGCGCGTCGTGATGCTGACGTACGGTCTGTGGCAACGGCGCTTCGGCGGAGACTCGTCCATCGTGGGGAACACCGTGACGCTCGATGGCAACGCGGTGGAAGTGGTCGGCGTGTTGCCCGCCGGCTTCGACGACGTGTTCGAGCCGGGCACGCAGATCTATCGCGTGCTGGCGTACGGCGTCACGCAACCGTGGGCGTGTCGCACCTGCCGCCACCTCCGCATGGTGAGTCGGCTCAAGCGGGACGTGACCCGGGACGCCGCGTCCGCCGAGCTGAACGCGCTCTCCGCGCGCATCGTTGGCGAGCATCCCACTGACTATCCGGCTACCGGTATCAACCTCGTGCCGGTGCAACAGGAAGTGACGCGGCAGGTTCGTCCCGCGCTCATGTCCGTGCTGGTTGCCGCCGTGATCCTGTTCCTCATTGCCGGCGCCAACGTCACCAGTCTGGGACTGGCGCGCGCCGCCCGTCGCTCGGAGGAGTTCGCCGTGCGACGCGCCTTGGGCTCCGGACGGATCCATCTCGTGCGCCAGCTCCTGTCCGAGGGACTGTTGCTTGCCGCCGGGGGCGGGATCGCGGGCGTGCTCATCGCGTGGGGCGCCGTGCGGGCCTTGGTTGCGACGCTGCCGATGGACATGCCACGCCTCGCGGCCGTGCGGTTGGACGCGGCGGCGGTGCTCGTCGCCGGGCTGATGGCGCTCGGGCTGGGCGTGCTGGTGGGCCTCGCGCCATTGGGCGTCGTGGGCGGACGCCACCCGTTCGACGCGATGCGCGGCGCCGCGCGCTTGATTGGCCCGCGCAAGCACGCGGCTCGCGCGGGGATTGTGGTGGCCGAGGTCGCCCTCGCGCTGATGCTGCTGGTGGGTACCGGACTGCTCGCACGGAGTCTCCTGACGTTGCTTGCGGTCAACCCGGGGTTCGATCCCGATCATCTGCTCACGCTCGAGATTCAGTCCACCGGGCCCCGCTATGACGACGATGCCGCGGTGTGGAACTACCACGACCGCGTGCGGGACGCGGTGGCCGCGGTGCCGGGCGTCGTGTCGGCCGACGTGACCACCGAAGTGCCCCTCGGCGGCAACTTCGACGGCAATGGCGTGCGGGCGCAGGACAAGCCGCTCGACAACCCCGAGCTGGCGCCGAGTGGCCAGCGCTACGCGGTGAGCCCGGGCTATCTCCGCGCGATGCGGATCCCGGTGCTGGAGGGACGGGACTTTGGCACCGCCGACGCCGCGGACTCCGCGCCCAGGGTCGCCATCGTGAGCGCCTCGCTCGCGCGACGCATCTGGGGGAGCGAGCGAGCCATCGACAAGCGGATCCAGGTGAGCAACCGCGACTGGCGCACGGTGGTGGGGGTGGCGGGTGACGTGCGGCACACGGGTCTGGAGACGAACGACCTCTTCGGATTCTACATTCCGGAACGCCAGTGGCCGTGGTCGGACGCGCAGGTGGTGCTGGTGGTGCGCACCGCCACCGATCCCGTAGCGCTCGCGCCGAGCGTGAGACGCGCCGTGCGATCCATCGATCCGGCGCAGCCCATCACGAACGTGCGCACCGGGTCAGAAATGATCGCGACCTCCACCGCGCGGCGGCGTCTCGCGTTGACCCTGTTCGCGGCATTCGGTCTGGTCGCCACCCTGCTCTCCGCGGCGGGCGTGTATGGCGTGCTCGCGGGCGCCGTGGCCGAGCGCCGCCGCGAGATCGGTATCCGGAACGCCCTCGGCGCCACGCCGCGTGGGATTCTGACGCTGGTGCTCCGGCAAGGCCTCGCGCTCGCGGGCATTGGCTTGGCACTCGGATTGGCGGGCGCCATTGCGCTCTCGCGATACTTGCGCGCGATGCTGTTCGGCATCGGACCCACCGATCCGCTCACGCTCACGGGAACGGTGATGTTGCTCGCCGGGGTGGCGCTGACCGCGTGCCTGGTGCCGGCGTGGCGGGCAATGCGCGTCGATCCCGTGACCGCGTTGCGGGCGGAATGAGGGATAGACGGGAACGCCAGTAGTCCGCAGACTGGGCGAGATGCGAGCGCGGATTTCCGTCGCCAAGGATGGTGCGCCCGTGCTCCGAGAGGGAGATCTGTGTCCGCCACGTCACGCGATGGGGACCGCGCGCAGTTCGACGGCTTCGTTCGGATGGCGCAAGCCGTCGGGGGCGCGCAGTGAGTGCGGCCTCCGTCATCGTTCGGCTGCTCCACGCGGTGGGCGCCGGTGTCGGGGCGGAGGCTGAGAGCAGTGGGCCTGTCCGAACGCCGTGTGGCCGGTCGTGCGACGTAAGCTGGTCGCACCGTCATACCAATAGACCCGCAGGGGAAGAAGCGTGGAGAGCGCCGCACAGCGACGACGGAGATCGTCTACCGCTCTTGGAAGTCCATCCGAAGCTCGTCCCGGCGCTTGGTCCCGAAACACA
Source organism: uncultured Gemmatimonadaceae bacterium (assembly GCA_964459705.1). GTDB lineage: Bacteria > Gemmatimonadota > Gemmatimonadetes > Gemmatimonadales > GWC2-71-9 > JAOTWJ01. The sequence continues at coordinate 6,236 of CAYWNR010000087.1, forward strand.
ACTGGCCACCGGCGGCATACAGGTAGGCGGCATCGACAAGCAGCGCGTAGCCTGCCCGCGTTGGGATACGCGAGCGGTCGCCACAACACGCTCCGTGCCATCGAGAAGCCCACCGCGTCGAGGCAGATCCCCAACGCAAAGGTCGCCACCACCACGGCGGCGAACGTGGGGGCGCGGCGCAGCATGCGCGCGGCCAGAAAGGCGATCTCCAACCCCGTCCTTCAGGACGGCTCGCCGAAGGCGCCGAGCCCGCGCTTCAGCGCGGGAAACCCGGCCGCTCGACGTCCAGCCCCGGCACGTCTCGGAAATCCTCGACGTTGAGCGTCCACAACCGCGCCTCCGCGGTTGCGACGGATTGATCATCGGCGATTGACGATTGTTGATTGGCGAGTGACCGCGCTCGTTCAGCCGCCAATCGCCAATCCGTTCCGCCCGGCGTAGCTTCTCGTTGTGCCCGATCCCCACCGACCCGCGGACGGTCTTCCTTCGGCCCCCATCGCGCCGGCCGCGGTCGAGCGCGTGGTGGACACGCTGGCGCGCCACTTCGCCCATGACGAGCTGACCGAGGAAGACCTCGAAGCTCGGCTGGAGCGCGTCTACGCGGCGAACACGCTCGCCGAGCTGCATGCGGTGCTCGCGGACCTGCCGGCGGACCTCTCGAACGGGACGGCCGCGCCGGTGGCCGTCGCGGAGCGAGGCTCCGGTGCCATCACCGCCTGGTTCTCCGGTCAACAGCGGAAGGTCAGCGGCACGGTCCCCCGCGCACTCCAGGTCCGCGCTCGCCTGGGCTATGTCGAGTTGGATCTCACGCGCGCCACATTGGAGCCGGGCATCACGACCATCGACGTGCGGCCGTTCATGGGCTACGTCCAGATCCGGTTGCCGCCCGGCTGCCGCGTGGAGAGCGAGGGTTGGGCGGTGTTCGGGTACTTCGCACTCAAAGGCTCCGAGCAATCGGACGCCGACGACGCCGCAAGTGTCGTGCGCCTCACCGGTCGCGCGATATTCGGCTACGCTGAGTGCCACGTCGCGGAAGGCCGGAGCCCCTCATGAGACCGCCAGGCCTGATGGGATCCATGGCGTGAGCGCGTACACCGCGAGCCAGGCCCGGCGTCACCCCGACCGCGCAATCCGCACCAAGCCGTAGCAGCCAACTCCGTCCTACAGGACCAGCCGCCGAAGGCGCCGAGCCCGCGCTTCAGCGCGGGGACCAACGCCCGCAGGCCTTCGATCCGAACCCTCGCGCGCCGTCCTCGGATCCAGACCGTGCCGACGCCCATCGCGATTCCGGGCCTGAAGGCCCGGCTCGGCGCGCCTTCGGCGCGACCCGCCCTGAAGGGCGGCCGCCCCCTCCACTCTTCAGCCCGGAAATGCGACGGGCCGCGTTCGATCGATGCCACGGGTCGAACCGCACTCTCTAGGTTTGGGGGCATGCCCTTTCTCCTCTTCGTCCACCTCTCTTGGACGACGTACGAGCGTCGTCCGATGATCAACGACGCCGTGCGGCGGACGCTACGCCGGTTCGTCCCAACAGAGGCCCACCGACATGGCGCCGCCGTGCTCGCGGTCGGCATCGTGTGCGACCACGTCCACGTGCTGCTTCGGCTCCCGGGGGCCTTCGACATGCCCCGGCTCGTGCAAGGACTGAAGGGCGCAAGCGCTCGGCTCGTGAACGCCGACGTGATCGCCAATCCCATCGGTCTTCGATGGGCTGCCGGCTATGATGCGCGCTCGGTGAGTCCGGGCGCACTAGCCCGCGTGAGTGCGTACATCGCCAGCCAGGCCCAGCGTCACCCCGACCGCGCGATCCGCGCCAAACCGTAGCAGCCCGCGCCGTCCTCGGATCCAGACCGTGCCGACGCCCATCGCGATTCCGGGCCTGAAGGCCCGGCTCGGCGCGCCCTCGGCGCGAGACGCCTTGAAAGGCGATTCCCAACTCCGTCCTTCAGGACGGGTCGCCGAAGGCGCCGAGCCCGCGCTTCAGCGCGGGGACCAACGCCCGCAGGCCTTCGATCCGAACCCTCGCGCGCCGTCCTCGGATCCAGACCGTGCCGACGCCCATCGCGATTCCGGGCCTGAAGGCCCGGCTCGGCGCGCCCTCGGCGCGAGACGCCTTGAAAGGCGATTCCCAACTCCGTCCTTCAGGACGGGTCGCCGAAGGCGCCGAGCCCGCGCTTCAGCGCGGGGACCATCGATCCGGTGATAGCTTGATGGGCGATGCACGAGCGGTGCCTGGGCTCACCGGAGATATCGAGCACCGGGACGCGAGGAGAAGGGCCGTGTACGTCACGACAGACGCTGAGGGCAGCGCGCCGTCCGACAGCATCCGCCGGATGGTGCAATCCGGTGCCGGCCCGCGATGAGCACGGGCTCCGTCATCGTCCGGTTGCTGCGCGCGGTGGGGGCAGGCGTCACCGCCGCCATCGCCATCGCCATCATCTACGCGATCGTGGATCTCTATCTCTCGGGCCACAGCGTCGCGGTGCCGGTCATCCGTGGTCGCCCGCTGCACCACTGGCTAGCGAATATTCTCGTCTTCGTGGTGCCGCTGGGGGTAGCCGCCTACGTGTTCTGGCGCGAGCATCCGAGCGCGCGCTGATCCGGCATTACCTCGAGGTTTTCGCCGACGCGCCATGCACTGCCCACGTTTCTGCCCCACGAGCCGCCGCAGCTCGTCCCGCACCCGCGCCATTTCGTCAGCCAGCTCGCCGGAATCGGGATCGGTGGGGGATGAATTGGCGATTGGCGATTGGCGATTGACTCGCGCACCCAATCGCAAATCGCCGACCGCCAATTGCCAATCGCCAATTCATCCCCCACTAGCGCCGCGCACGACCGCACAGCTAATTCCGCATCTCTCCCCACGGGAGCGGGACTGCCCAAGAAGCCAGACGATCACGATCCTCTGGGACGCGAGGTGGACCGGCTGCTCCGGCAATTGCCGGGAGCCGATCCGACCCTCCAGAGCGACCCGGACCAGCCGCCACCGCGCGCGGAGCGCCCGATCACGGCAACTCCGCGTCCCATGGGGCCGCGCCCTCCCACGCGCGCCGGGCCCACACCACTCCAGCAATGGGGCGTTTGGGGACGTGTCGCGGGAGGCGCATTGCTTGGCGTCGCCCTCACCCAATGGCCGTACGACGCCAATTGCGGGTGGTCGCTCTACGCCTACCTCGCAGCGATGACCACACTGCTCGTTACAGCAGGATGGGCCGCCGTGGCCGCCTGGCGGTTCCGGAACGGCGCCGCACACGCCGTGGCGCTCGTCGTCGGTTTCTGGGGCGTGGTGCTAGCCGCCGAGCAGATCCTGCCTCGCATCGGCTACGCGGCGGCAACACAGACGTGGCGGTGCCGAGTGGCCCCAGCGCCGAGACAGGTCGTGGCCCCCGCAGCGCCTGCCGTCCTCCCGGACTCCGCCGTGAGCGACACGACGGGTGGGTCGACCGGTGGCCGGACGGAGAGCCTGCCACAGTAGTTCTGTTCTAGTTCTGTCCCACCATCCCACTGATCCCTCCCATCCCGATTGTCCCGCTTACCCCGCTTATCCCGCGCCTCAATTGCCTGTAGGATTATTGTTGTACCAACCATGATCCGTCCGCGCGTCGCCATCCTCGCCGTCCTGGCCGCCGCTCCCCTCGGTTCGGCCTCGGCTCAGGTCGTTGATGACCGGCTACAACCGCCGGGAACCATCGCCGAAGGGGAAATGACCCTGCGCGCCACCGAGCGCGCGCTGCGCCGCGCCGCCGACCGGGACAGCGCACGCGGGAAGGTCTCCCGTATCGCGCTCTTCGAGCTGGCGCTCCCCGACGACAGCGTCGAGTTCGCCGCCCTGGGCGGGCACGCGCTGATGGCCGTCACCGCGCTCAGCTGGTGTCAATACGAGCTGCCGCTCCGGACCGCCTACCTCGTCACGGACAGCGGACGCATCGAGATGACGCCGGTGACCTCGGTGTTCAGCGAGACCACCGACTCGAGCATCACACGGGTGTACGGCAAGCACCGGATCGATGAGCTGTTCCTGGTACCCGTGGAGGCCGTGGCGCAAGGTGGCGTGCTCACGGTGGATTTCGGCAAGCCGCCCGAGAAGCTGC
>CAYWNR010000088.1:0-10315 GCA_964459705.1 uncultured Gemmatimonadaceae bacterium
GGTCCGCCGGTCCGCCGGTCCGCCGGTCCGCCGGTCCGTCGGTCCGCCGGGTCCGCCGGGTCCGCCGGTCCGCCTAGTCCTCCGCTCTCTCCCCCGCCGGCGCCATCTTCACCACGCGCGGATGGAATCGCGCCAGCGGTTCCACCAGGTCGGCCTGGGCCGCCATGACCTCGTCGATGTTCTTGTAGACCATAGGGACCTCGTCGAGTCCGGCGGAAAGCAGCGTGACGCCGCGTGCGTCGAGGTAAGGACGCACCGTGGACCACCGGAAGGTCTTGTTGGCTTGCGTTCGGCTCATCACTCGTCCGGCTCCATGCGCGGCGGAGTTGAGTGAAGCGGGATTCCCCAGCCCGCGCACGATGTAGGTGGGGCTGGCCATCGAACCGGGGATGATGCCGACCATGTCGGCGCCGGCGGGCGTCGCCCCCTTCCGGTGCACGATCACCGACTCGCCGTCGTGCACCTCCCGCCACGCGAAGTTGTGGTGGTTCTCGAGATCGAGCAGCACACCGGCCCCCAGATGCTCGGCCACGTGGCGGTGGATGCAGGCGTGGTTCGCCGCGGCGTACCGGCCCATCAGCTCCATTGCCGCCCAGTACTCCTGGCCGTCCGCGGAGTCGAGCGCCAGCCAGGCGAGATGTCGGAGCTCCTTTGGCAGCTCGGGGTGGTGGTCCATCGCGCGCCGGCTGTAATGGCTGGCGACCGTCGCGCCCGCTCCGCGACTCCCGCTATGACTCAGTAACGCGAGATACGTCCCCGCCGGGATGCCCAGCCGGTCGTGACTCACCTCGAACAGGCCGAATTCCACGAAGTGATTGCCGCTGCCCGACGTCCCCAACTGCGACCAGGCCTTGTCGCGCAGCCGCTCCGTCACGGGGGACACCCGCCAGTCGTCGTCCAGCACGTCGTGGGACCGTCGCGTTGTGAAGTTGGCGCCGATCCCAAAGCGCGTCTCGGTTTCGATGGCGCGTTGCAGCCACGCGGTGGCGCTCGTCAGCTTCGCGGGTGGCACGTCCAGCACGGAGAGCTTCATGCGGCACGCGATGTCCACGCCGACGGCATACGGAATCACGGCGTTTCGAGTGGCCAGCACCCCACCGATTGGGAGTCCATAGCCTGGGTGGGCGTCAGGCATGAGGGCTCCACGGACCGCCACGGGCAGCTCGCACGCGTGCACGAGTTGTTGCACGGAGGCTGGGTCGAGGTCGCGCCCCCACTGCCGGTACGGGGCCGGGTCCAGTCGCGGGATGTAGCCGTTCCGGGCCGTCGCTGCCTCGGCGAGTAACCGCGCCAGCTCGCCGAAGGCCGGATCGTTGCCGAACGCCGAGGGCATGCCGGCCAGCTGCCGGAGCCGGGCGCGGATGTCGCGGACGTCCAATCCAGCGGCGCGCGCCTGCCGCACGAGGTCGAGCGCGAGCTGTACCGGCTTGCCGGCCGGGATCCCGAGATTTCGCAGCTCCCTGGCTTTCATCTCTAACGGATAAGGAACCCGAACGTTCGCGGCCTGACCAGGCTGCGCTCTCGCCCCGACAGGTCGGGTGGTCCGGGAGCCTGATTCGACGGTGACCCGGTGGTTGTCGACCGAATTGCCTCGTTTTGCGGACGTCGCCGCCAGCTTTTGCGGTCTGGGGAGCATTCCGGGCTCGCCCTGGGAGATTTTTTACGATTCGGCGATCGACTTTTTGCGGTCGCTTTGCGCTCTCCGGCCAGATTCGATCCAAGTTCGTTGGCCGTCTCTACCCACCCCGTCTCAGGAGGCTTTATGTCCAAGCACATCCGCATCCAGCTCACCGAAGAGCAGAAGAAGCAGGTCCAGCAGGCCACCGGCAAGGCTGGCGAGGCTCTGGAGTTGACGGTTGAGGAGCTCGAAGAGCGCATCGCTCCGGGCGGGATTCGGCCGCAGCTCTAAGGATCGGCTGATGCTCGGCGGCAACCGCCGCCGCGGAACAGGGCCGGGGATTCTCCCCGGCCCTGTTCACGTTGTGCCTGCTCCGGCGTGCCTCACCTGCGCGGAACGGAACGTGGCTTCGCTCGCGTCTTCGGGTCCGTCACGCCGAGCGGGGCCCGCAGCGCTCCCGAGGCGCGCGACTGCTCCTCGCCCCCAACGAGGGGCAGGAGGAGGCTCGTGCGGCGATCCACCTCGCCCGATTCGGAGGGCTCGGCCGCCGTCTCCGCCGCGAGGTCCAGCCATTTGAGGGCGTCCTCGAAGGCATAGCGCTGGGCCGCCTCGTCCGAGGCCATGAGGGCATAGCGATACGCCATGCGCGGCTCGTTGCCGCGCTGGGCGTGGCGCGCGATCTCGCCGGCCCGGTCGTGACGCTCTTCTGGGGTCGTCACGGCTTCCATGCAGAGCGCGATGGCCCGATGGGTTTCCGCGCGGCGCGCCGGCGTGAGCAGTTCTTGCACGACGTCGCCGATCACGGGATGCGCGCAGCGGTAATCCTGTTGGTCTTCCGCCAGCAGCATGCGCTCGACGAGGGCGTCGGCGAGGGCGGCCGCGCGCAGACGCGAGATCCCGTGGACCTGTGACAGGAGATCCGTGCCGACCCCGCGACCAGCGACCGCCGCGGTCGCGAGGAGGTCCCGCATCTCGTACGGCAGCCGATCCACGCGTTGCGCGATCGCCTCGTGGACCGACTCGGGCATGTCGAACCGGCTTTCCATCCCCGCTTGGAGTGCCGGCGTCACCTGCCAGGCGCCACTCACGGGGTCCACCGCAATGAGCTCCTGGGCGCTGAGCGTCTTCACCAGCTCGATGACATAGAAGGGATTCCCATCGGTGACCTCGTGAATGCTCGCTGCGAGGCGCGCGGTGAGGGCGTTTGCTTCCATGTTGCCCATCCCGTGCAACAACTCGGTGACGTCAGCGAGCTCCAAGGGGCGCAGGGAGAGCACAATCGTGGACGACTCGGCGCGCAGCGCGCGTCGGAGTCGCCAGGACGGCACCTCGCGATCCACTTCTCCCAGGGTCACGGTGGCGACCAAGGCAACCGGCGCGTGGTCGAGTCGCCCGGTCAAGAAATGGAGCAACGCGCAGGAATCGTCATCGAACCACTGGAGGTCATCCACGGCGAGGACGACGGGATGGTCCGTGGCCACGGCAAGCAGGATCTGGGCGACCCCTTCGAACAGCCGCCACCGGTCCGTCCCGCTCGCCGGCGTCACCGGATCGGGAAGGGTCGCGAAGCGCTGGCGGAGGTCGGGCACCAAGCGCGCGACCTCGACCAGCCACTCGGGGTCCGTCCCGCCGAGCCCGGGCGCGTCAATCACACCGCGGAGCGCGGCCGCGAGTGGCGCGTAGGGGATGCCCGAGCGCGCGTCATAGCCGGCACCGCGCATCACCACCACGCCTTGCAGCGCGGCCCAGCGAAGAAACTCGTCCGTGAGCCGCGTCTTGCCGGCGCCCTGTTCGCCTTCGATGAGAATGGTCCGCCCTCGGCCCCGCACGACGGGTTCCCACGCTTCCATGAGCTGTTGCCACTCGGAGGCGCGGCCCACCAAGGTGGTGAGGAAGCCCCCGCTGTCGCGGGTCCGGCTCCGCAGACGCTCCGCGGCCGGCCGGCCGGGCTGCGCTTGCGCAATGCGGTCCGCGAGCGCGGTGAAGCGGGCATTGGGCTCGGTCCCGGTCTCGGTCTTCAGGAGCTGGCGGTAGCGCTGGAACACGTCGAGCGCGGCGGATGGATTCCCGCCCAGATAGTGCCCTTCCATCGTCGCCCGGACCGCTTCCTCGGCCAGCGGCTCGTGATCGAGCCAGTGTTGGGCCCAGTGGACGACGGCACTCCAATCCGAGTCGGCGCGCGCGTCGCGGATGAGGGTCTGGAGGGCGTCGCGGTACCGTGCCAGGAGCCGGCGGGCGGTCGCGTCCCGCCATTCCTCGAACACGGGGGCGTGCCGCGGGGTGAGACCCTCGAGAAACTGGCTGACGTCGTGCTCCACGGCGGTCTTGGGGTCACGCTCCACGGCTTCGAGAAACGCTCCCACGTCGCACTCCACCGGTCCAGCCAACCCGATGGAGCTCCGGTCGGTGCGCAGGTGCTCGCCGAGGCATCGCCGCACGTCCGCCAACGCCTGGCGCAGGGAGGCACGCGCCGCGGTGTGCGGCGACTCGGACCAAAGCAACGTGGCGAGGTGCTCGCGGGAATGCGGTCCGGGATCGAGCGCCAGATACGCCACGAGCGCCAGTGGCTTGGCGGCGCAAAACGAAGCGGGCGTCGCCTGGTCACCGAGGATCACGGCCGGCGGGCCGAACAGCTTGATGCGCACGCTGGGCATGGGTGGCATCTGAAGGTGGCATCCAAGGTACCCCCAATCCGGAGTCCGGCAAGGCGGCCGCCGCGCTCCAGGCGCCAGGTTCGACCCGGCGCCCGCGCGCCTCGTCTCCCTTGACACCGGTTCCGCCGGAGCGCCTTTTCAGCCGCTATGCCTCCCGCGGACGACCAGCTGGACGACGGGCGTACACCCCAGGATCTCCGGGACGAGATCTCTCGGTTACGCCTCCTCCGGTCCATCTCCGAGGAATTCAATTCGTCGCTCGATTTCGACGAGTTGCTCCCCAAAGTGTTCAACGCGGTGCTCGACGCCGTCGGGGCGCGCGGCGGATCGCTGTGGATTGCGGAAGGCGACCTGTTGCGCTGCCGCCTGGCGCTGGGCGCGTCCAGCAGCCGTCTGCTGGACACCACGATGCCCATCGGCGAGGGGTTCGTCGGCGACGTCGCGCGGAAGCAGCGCACCACGATCGTCCAGAACGCGATGCAGGATCCGCGGTTTCAGATGAACGTCGATCGCTCGAGCACCATGATGACCACGAACCTGATGGCGAGTCCCATGATCTCTCGCGGGGTCACGGTCGGCTCGATCCAGGTCACGAACAAGGTCGGTGGGCTTGGCATCTTCGACGATGGCGACCGGGAGTTGCTCGAGGGCCTCGCCGCGGCCGCCGCCAGCGCGCTCCGCAACGCGCAGCTGCACATGGCGGAGAAACGCGCGCGCGACCTGGCCTCCCTGCTCGAGATCAGCCGCGAGATCACCTCGACGCTGGATCTCGACCGCATTCTCCACCTCGTGGTGAACCTCGCGACCCGGCCGCTCACGTTCGACCGCGGGGCCGTGGGGCTCGTGACCCGTGGGCAGTGCACGATTCGCGCAATTGCGGGCCGAGAAGAGGTCCCGACCAGCGATCCCGAGGTGGACCGGTTGGCGGCGCGCGGGGCATGGGCCGCCGAGCAGGGCGAGGTGTTTCATCTCCCGGACGCCGAAGCGCCGAGCGACGAAGCCGCGCAGGCGTTCGTCGGAGCATTCGCCGACGATCTGGGCACCGATCAGGTGCGGAGCGTGCTCTATCTCCCGCTCCGTGACGAGGAGGGCGTCCTCGGAGTGCTCTTGTTCGAGGCGGAGCGGGCCGACTTCGTCAGCGACGTGCAGATCGAGCTGGCTGAGATCCTCGCCAATCAAACCACGGTGGCGCTCCGCAACGCGGAGTTGTACCACCAGGTGCCGCTGGTCGAAGCCCTGGGCTCGCTGGGGCGCACGCGCCGCGCGCTCATGGAGGTCCCGCGCCGTCGCCGCATGCTGGTGGCAGCGGTGCTCGTGGTGGCGGCGCTCGCCGTGACCCTGGTTCGGTGGCCGTTCCGGGTGGCGGGCATGGGGGCCACGTTCCGGCCGGTGGCGTACGCGGATGTGCGACCCCTGGTGGGCGGCCTGGTGGAACAGGTGCTGGTCCAGGAAGGAGATCTGGTCGCTCGGGGGGCGCCGCTGGTCCGCCTCCGTGATGCCGACTGGCGGGCGGAGCGCGAGGCGGCGGCAGCCGCGGCGCAGGTGGCCGAGCGAGCGGCGGCGGTGGCCGCGAGCCAGGGCAACCCCGGGGCCGAACAGATGCAGCGCGCGCGCGCGGAGGCGTTGCGGCGTCAGGCGGCGTTGCTGGACGAGGAGCTGGCGGCGACCGTCGTGCGGGCGCCCATGTCCGGCGTGGTGCTCACCCCGCGACCGCAAGACCTCGTGGGTGCCTGGCGCGACGCGGGAGATCCGCTGCTCACGGTGGGGAGGACGGACACGCTCGATCTGGAGTTCGGGGTGCCGCAGCGCGAGCTGCCGCGCGTGCGCGAGGGACAACGGGTGCGCCTGCGGGTGGATGCCCTCCCGCAGCGCACGTTTCAGGGAACCGTGACGTTGCTCGGCGAGGTCCCCGCCGAGTACGACGGTGTGATGGGATTCACGGTTCGCGCCAGCGTCCCGAACGTGGACAGCCAATTGAAACCCGGCATGGCGGCACACGCCAAGGTGCTCACGGACCGCATGTCGGTGCTCGGGCGCGTGGTGCGCGCGCCCGCGCGATGGTTCCGCCTCGTGTGGTGGAGGATCCGATGGTAACGACACTCCAACCGCGCGCCGCGTTGGCGCTTGGTGTTGTCTTGAGTGCCGCCGCGTGTAGCTCGGCGCCCGCGGCGCGGGAGACGGAAGCCGTCACGGGCGGCCGGCCGGTGCTGGCGACGGTGGAGACGGTGACGGTGGCGCTGCCCATCACGGTCGAGTCGCAGGTGTACGTCGAGCACGACGCCATCGTGTACGCGCGCTCCGCCGGACTCGTGAACTCCGTACAGGTCGACCTGGGCGCGCGCGTGCGGGCGGGGCAGGTGCTCGCGACGCTCGAAGACGTGGATCAGCGCATCGCGCTCGACGCGGCGGAGCAGACGCACACGATCGCGCAACGGAACGTCGTACGCGCGCGAACGCTGGGCGGGCAGGGGATGGTGACCACCGCCGACTCCGAGCAGGCGGAGTTCGCGTTCCAGCAGGCGGAGCTGGACGTGCGCCGGGCGCGGCGGGCGGAGGCGCTGACGCGGGTCATCGCGCCGTTCGCGGGGAACGTGACGGCGCGGCGCGTGCGTACCGGACGGCTCGTATCTCCGGGCGATTCCCTGTACCGCGTCACGGCGCTGGCGCCGTTGCTGGTCTCGGTGCGCGTCCCGGAGACCGCCGGAGGGACGCTGGCCGTCGGCGATTCCGCCGAGGTCCGGCGGCGGGACGGAAGCCGCGCGCGCGCCACGGTCATCCGGGTCTCGCCCGCGATCGATGCGGGCAGCGGCACGCGGGAGTGCATTCTGCGGGTCGCGGATGATGCGGGGTTCCCGCCGGGCGCCAACGTGACGGTGCACCTTGGCGCCGAGCGACGCACCGTCGTGGCCGTACCGGCCGACGCCGTCTCGGAGGACGGGTACGTGGCCGTGGTGGAAGCCGGGCGCACCACGCTGCGCGCGGTCACCACCGGCGCCGCCCTCGGGGACGGCCGCCTGGAAGTGGTGAGCGGGCTCTCCCCCGGCGAGCGAGTCGTCCGCACCGCGCGATGAATCCACGCCCTCGGCTGCGCCCCGACATCGTCATCGTGGAGCAGACGTTCCAGGGCGAACGGAGCTACGTCTTCAAGGATCCCGAGACGCAGAAGTACTTCCGCTTCAAGCCGCTGGAAGCCTTCATCATCCAGCAGTTCGGCGGCGAGGCGTCGTGCGCCGAAATCGCCGCGGCGCTCGCGGAAGAAGGGCTCCAGCTGTCCGCCGCGGCCGTGACCGGGTTCGCTCGCAAGCTCGACCAGATGGGCCTGTTCGAGCGGTCGCTGTCCGAGAAGTCCGTGATGCTGCTCGAGCGACTGCGCACCGAGCGCCGCCGGCGGCTGAAGGGACACGCCTACGAAGGCTCCATCCTCCGCATGCGGTGGTCGGTCGGTGACCCCAATGCGTTCTTCGAACGCTGGCTGCCGCGGCTGCGGTTCTTGTTCACGCCGACGTTCGTTGCGTTCTCGATCTTCGTGTTCCTCGTGTACGGGCTGGTGGTCGTCACGCATTGGGGGGCGCTCCTCGCGGGGCTCGGTGGGCTGATCAATCCCGCCACGCTCACCGTGGGGAAAGTGGCGACGATCTACCTGACGATGAGCGTGATCGTCGCGCTGCACGAGCTCGGGCACGGGTTCACCTGCAAGTACTATGGGGGCGACGTGCACGAGATCGGGGCGATGCTCCTGTATTTCGAGCCGGCCTTCTTCTGTAACGTCAACGACGCCTGGACGTTTCCCGAGCTACGCCATCGACTCTGGGTCACGGCGGCCGGCTCCTGGGTGCAGCTCCTCATGGCGGCCATCGCGGCGGCCGTGTGGCTGGTAGTGGAGCCGGGGACGGTCGTCGGGAATGTCGCGCTCACGGGCGTGGTCATGGCCGGCGGGCTGGCACTGTTGGCAAACGCGAACCCGCTGATTCCCCTGGATGGGTACTACGCGCTCACGGACTACCTCGAAGTGCCGAATCTGCGCCATCGCGCGTTCGCCCATCTGACCTGGTGGATCAAACGGCACGTCCTGCGGCTAGCCATTCCGGAGCCGGCGGTGGACGACCGCGAGCGCCGCATCCTCCTGACCTACTCGGTACTCGCGACGCTCTACATCGGCCTGTTGCTCTTCTTCATCCTGGCGAGGGTCTACCGGTTCCTCGGCCGGACGACCGGGATCGTCGGGGTGGTGGCGCTGACCGTGGCGGTTGCCGCGCTGCTCCGGCCGGCCGTGGTGCAGTGGGCGAACGGTATAGCGATGGCGGTGCGCCAACACCGGGCGGCCTGGAAGGAACGACGCATTGCGCGGACCGCTGCCGGCGTGGCATTGGGCGTCGTGCTGGTTGGACTGCTGGTGCCCTGGCCCGTCGTCGTCACGGGGAGCTTCACCGTGGAGCCCGAGCGGTTTTACGCGCTGGCGGCCCCGGACAGCGCGGTGGTGGCACAGGTCTATGCCACGGAGGGAATCACCGTCCCGGCGGGCGCACCGCTCGTTCGGCTGCGAAGCTTCGGACTCGAGATGGAGCGGATCTCGGCCCAGCGCACGGTCGACTCGCTCGTCGCCGAGCTGCGCGGGGCCCGCGCGCGCGACGACGCGGACGCGATCCGGGAGCTGGAAGGGCAGCAAGACGAGCTACGCGCGAAACTCGACGCGGTGACGGCGCGTCTCCGGGCGCTGGTGCTCCGCGCGCCCGTCACCGGCGTCGTGGTCACCCCGCGGATCGAAGAGCACGTCGGGGCGCGGGTGCGGGCGGGCGATGTCGTCGTGCGGTTCCAGCAGATGGACTCGGTGCAGGTGCGCATCCGCCTCCAGCGCGCAGGCGCTCGGTATGTGCGGGAAGGGCAGCGAGTCGCCCTGGTGTCCGAAGTAGATCGGAGCGCGGGCATTCGGACCACGGTGACGAGCGTCGCCGCGCGGGGTGATTCGATCGGTGGGGTCGACGCGTACGTCCTGCTACCGGGTGGAATCACGGCCTTTCCTCCGTGGGCGACCGGGGAGGCGAAGGTCACGCTGCGGCACTCGAATATCATCGGCGCGCTGTGGTGGGCGATCAGGAAGCGGATACGGAATGATCTGTTGTTGTGAGGCGGGATGGAGCGGGATGGAGCGGGATAGAGCGGGAGAGGTAGTATGGTGTCGAGTGGACGGTACGTCGGTACCTATCTGAGCGACGAGGCGTGACGCGGACCACCGATACGCTCGTCGTGCACGTGCTGCACTAGTGCGTGTTCGGCGCCTGCCCGTGGTGGCGGCAACGGTGATTGCCGCCGGCGCGCTGCTGAGCATTCCCGGAGCGGATCCGCCGGTGCCAGCCGCGGCGAGGGACGCGGGCGCATTCGCATGGAACGCGGATTCGTTGTGGCAGGGGCTCGAGACCGCGTTCACGGACGCGCGGACGGCCGGCTGCGGATTGGCCGAGCCGGAGGAAGCCCGGGCCCTCGCGACGCTCTCGGGGGTGGTCGCCGGGCTGCGGTCGCGCGTCGTCGAGCCCGCCGATCCGGTGTTGGATTCGCTCGAGGCGGCGTTCTTCCGGCTCGGCACGTTGGTCGCCGCCTGCCCGTCGCATTTCAGCGACTACGTCGCGCTGTCGGCGACGCTGCGTAGCGCCATCAAGCGGCAATCGGAGGCGTGGGATGTGAACGACCTCCGCACGCGGGAACGCCTGTACCGCTCCCTCTACGGCACGCGCGCCGCGGTGGAGGAGGTGCTCCTGCATCATCCGGACAGCGCCGTGGCGCTCTTGCTTGGCACGGACGAGCCGTCGGCGACGCCGGCCGCCGTGGTCCAGGGCGTCACGGTCCACTCGGGCGACCTCCTCGTCTCACGCGGCGGGTATCCCACGTCGGCGCTCATCGCGCGCGGCAACGACTACCCGGGCAACTTCTCGCACGTTGGGCTCGTGCACGTGGACTCGGCGACCCACGCGGTGTCGGTCATCGAAGCGCACATCGAGGTTGGTGTCGCGGTCACCACGGCCGAGGGATACCTGGCCGACAAGAAGCT
>CAYWNR010000089.1:0-10257 GCA_964459705.1 uncultured Gemmatimonadaceae bacterium
GACGCGTCGAGCTCGTCTACCGCGGGGTTCCGGTGCGGCTGCCGCTCGCGGGACGCCACCAGGGTGCGAACGCCATGCTCGTCCTGGCGCTGGCGGATGCCCTCCGACTCGATCTCCTCGCGGTCGCCAAAGCGCTCACCGGTGTTACGTTGCCCGGAGGCCGATGGGAAGTGCACCAGTCCGACGACCGTTTGGTGATCAACGATGCCTACAACGCCAACCCCGCCTCGCTGGACGCGGCACTGGCCACGGTGCAAGCGATTCGTCGTGACCGGCCGTTGGTCGTGATCCTCGGCACGATGCTCGAGTTGGGCGCGGATACGGCTCGCGCGCACCGGGCGGCGGCGGAGGCGGTGCTGGCCGTTGAGCCGACGCTCATTGGAGCGCTCGGCGCGTTCGTGCGCGCGTTCGAGGCGACCTCCGACGGACTGGGAGACCGACTCGTGACGGCGGACACGCCGGACGCACTCGGTCGCGCGCTGGGGCCGCGGATCCCGGCAGGGGCGATCGTCCTGCTCAAGGGCTCCCGGGGCGTGCGGCTCGAGCACGCGCTCCCTCACCTCTTGCCGGCGCGCGAGGACCCGTGCTCTACCACCTCCTGACCCCGCACGCGCGGGAGTCCATTCTCTTCAACCTGTTCAACTACATCTCGTTCCGGGCGGCGGGGGCGGCGGCGACGGCCATCCTGCTCGCGTTCCTGATCGGCCCGGCGGTGATCCGCCGACTGAAGGCGCTGGGTGTCGGACAGGTGGTGCGGGCCGAGGGGCCGGCGACGCATCAAGGCAAGCGCGGCACGCCGACCATGGGCGGGATCGTCATCCTGCTCTGCACGATGGTACCCACGATTCTCTGGGCGCCGCTGGACAACCGCTACGTGCTGGTGGCGCTGGTGGCGACCCTATGGATGGGGATCATCGGCTTCGTGGACGACTATCTCAAGATCGTGCAGGGCAAGTCGCGCGGTCTGGTGGCACGCCACAAGCTGGTGGGGCAGGTGACGTTCGGGATCGTGCTGGGGAGCTACCTGGTGTGGAAGCCGCTGACCGACGTCATTCCCTCCACCGCGACCACCGTGCCGTTCTTCAAGTACGTCGTGGTCGTCTTCGCTCCCGTGGCGTATGTGGCGTTCGTGACGTTCGTCCTCACCGGCACGAGCAACGCCGTCAATCTGACGGATGGCTTGGACGGGCTGGCGATCGGCCTCAGCGTGATCGCCGCGGGCACGTTCGCGGTGTTTGCCTACGTCGTCGGCCGGGTCGACACCTCGCAGTACTTGCTGGTCCACTACCTCCGCGGGTCGGGCGAGCTGACGGTGTTTCTGGCGGCGCTGATGGGTGCGGGGCTCGGATTTCTCTGGTTCAACGCGCACCCGGCGCAGGTGTTCATGGGCGATACGGGTAGTCTGGCCCTGGGGGGCGCGTTCGGCACGGTCGCCATCTTGTTGCGAGCCGAGTTCCTCCTGCTCATGGTCGGAGGAGTGTTCGTGGCGGAAGCCCTGTCGGTGATCATCCAGATGTCGGTCTTCAAGTGGAACCGCCGTCGCCGGGGACGGGAGTATGCGGAGCAACATCGCGTGTTCCGCATGGCGCCACTCCATCACCACTTCGAGAAGATCGGTTGGCCCGAGTCGAAGGTCGTGATGCGGCTCTACATCGTGGGACTGCTGTGCGCCTTGTTCGCGCTCTCGAGCCTCAAGATCCGGTAGTCCCGCCCTCCTGGGGCGCGGGCGAGGTGGCGGTGGTCGGGCTGGCGCGCTCGGGCCGCGCGGCGGCGCGTTGGCTGGCCGCGCACCGCGTGGCGGTCTACGCCTCGGACTCGGGCACGGGCCTACCCGGGGTCGCCGAGGAGCTCCGTCGCCTGGGCGTGACGGTGGAGACCGGCGGACACGATCTCGAACGCATCGCGCGGGCGGCGGCGTTGATCGTGTCGCCGGGGGTTCCGCCGGACGCGCCTCCGCTCGAGGCGGCGCGCGCGGCCGGCGTCGCCATCCGCGCCGAGATCGATCTGGGCGCCCGAGCGCTGCGTGCCACCCGCCTGATTGCCGTGACCGGCACCAACGGGAAGAGCACCACGACGGCGCTCATCTCGCATCTGGTGACGGAGGCGGGCATTCCGTGTCCGGCGGTGGGGAACATCGGGCGACCGCTGAGCGAGCTGGCAGTCGAGCCCGCCGCGCCGGCGTGGGCGGCCGTCGAGGTCTCGTCGTTTCAGCTGCACGACGCCCCGCACCTCGCTCCGGCGGTGGGTGTGCTGACGAACCTGTCGCCGGATCACCTCGATCGATACCCGAATCCCGACGCGTACTACGCGGACAAGCGTCTGCTCTTCCGCAACGCCGCGCCCGAGGCGGTGTGGGTGCTGAACGGCGATGATCCGGTCGTGGCGGCGCTGGCGGAGGGGGTGCGCGGGACGCACCGGACCTGGAGGACCGGGACACGGGCCAATGCCTGGTACGACGACCGGCGCCGGCTACTCGTCCTCGATGACCATCCGCTGCTGGAGCGGACGGCCCTGCCGCTGCTCGGCGACCATAATGTCCAGAACGCACTGGCGGCGGCCCTCGCGGCCCGCGCGGCGGGAGCGCATCCCGAGGCCATCGCCGCCGGGCTCCGGACGTTTGGCGGTCTGCCGCACCGCCTCGAGTCGGTCCGCGAGACGGGCGGGGTGTTGTGGATCAACGACTCGAAGGCGACCAACGTGTCGTCCACTGCCGTCGCGGCGCGCGCGATGGAGCGCCCGTTCGTGCTCATCATGGGCGGCCGGCACAAGGGCGAGCCGTACACGGCGCTCGCCGCGTTGCTGGCGCCGTCGTGTCGGGCGGTCGTCGCATATGGCGAAGCGGCGCCGCTCGTGTCGGCGGACCTGGCGGCCGCGGTTCCCGTGCAGGTGGTGGTGCCGTTCGCCGACGCGGTAGCCCAGGCGGGCCGGCTGGCCCGCCGAGGTGATGCGGTGCTCTTGTCGCCCGCCTGTTCGAGCTTCGACCAGTTCCCGAACTACGAAGCCCGCGGAGTGGCGTTCCGGACACTGGTGGAGAGCCGGTGATGGCGCGCGCCGCGGTCGGCGGCGTGCCGCAGTGGCACCGACGACTGCTCGCCACCGTCGCGGCGATCCTCGCCGTCTTCGGGGTCGCGGCGGTCTACGGGGCATCGAGCATCGTCGCGGTCGAGCACGGGCAGCCCGCGACGACGTTCGCGTTTCGCCAGCTCACGGGCGTGGTCGTCGGCGGCGTCGGGCTCGTGATCGCGGCGCGCGTCGACTACCACGTGTGGCAGCGATGGGCATGGCCGCTGGTGGTGCTGGCCTTTGTCACATTGGTGATTCCGTACGTGCCGGGTCTCCGTGCGCTCACGCCGGAGTTGAACGGCGCGCGTCGGTGGCTCCGCATCGGTCCGGTACAGACGCAGCCGTCCGAATTCGCGAAATTCGCGGTCATCGCGTGGTGCGCCATGCTGGGCGCGAAGAAGGGCGACACGATTCGGGAGTTCAAGCGCGGCGTCCTCCCGTTTCTGGTCGTGATCGCTCCCCTCTGTGGCCTGATCCTGTTCCAACCCAACCTGTCCACGGCGACGCTCGTCGCGTTGCTGGCGGGAACGGTGATGTTCACCGCGGGCGCCAAGATCGGCCACTTCCTCGTCCTGCTGGTGGCGGCCATCCCGCTCGGTTACCGCGAGCTCACGCAGGTGCAGTATCGGCTTGCGCGGGTCGCCACGTTCCTGAGCGCCGGGCCGGACGCCGCGGAGACCGGCTGGCAGATCCAACAGTCGCTCATCGGGATTGGCGCGGGCGGGGTCATTGGCGTGGGGTTCGGTCAGGGTCTGCAGAAGCTCGGGTACCTTCCCTTGGCCTATTCGGATTTCATCTTCAGCACCATCGGCGAGGAGTGGGGCTTCGTGGGCGCGACCATCATCGTCGTGTTGTTCGCAACGTACGTCTGGCTGGGCGTGCTCATCGCGCGGCGGGCGCCGGACGCCTTCGGGATGCTGCTGGCAACGGGCCTCACCGTCATGGTCGGGGCCACCGCGGTCCTGCACATGGCGGTGAACCTGGCGCTCGTGCCCACGACCGGGCTGCCCCTGCCGTTCGTCTCGTACGGACGATCGGCGCTTCTGGTCTCGCTCGTCGCGACGGGTGTCATCGTCAACGTGAGTCGTCAGGCGGCGCGCGCCCGGTGACGCGCATCGTTCTCGCCGGCGGCGGCACGGGCGGACACCTGATGCCCGCGCTCGCGCTCGCTGGAGCCCTTCGCCAACTCCGTCCCGACATCGAGCCCGTGCTGGTCGGTGCCGAACGCGGCGTCGAGGCGAGGATCCTGCCAGATCGCTCGTACCGGTTTCACCTGCTCCCCGCCGAGCCGATCTACCGTCACCAGTGGTGGCGCAACGTCCGGTGGCCGTTGCTGCTCCCGCGGGTGTTGCGCGCGGCGGGCGACGTGCTGGCGCGCGAAGGAGCCAAGCTGGTCGTGGGTACGGGTGGGTATGTCGCGGGGCCGGTCCTGTATGCCGCACATCGGCGCGGGATCCCAATCGCGCTGCAAGAGCAGAACGCCGCCCCCGGACTTGCGACCCGATGGGCGGCGCGATGGGCTCAGCAGATCCATGTGGGCCTCACGGTCGACGTGGAGGGGCTCCGGACCGGGCCTGGGACGACGATCTACCGACTCGGAACCCCAATCACGCCCCCCGAGCCCGTGGACCCCGTAGCGGCGCGCGCGGCTCTCGGGATTCCCGCGACCCACTCGGCGGTCCTGGTGATGGGGGGGAGTCAGGGAGCGCGGGTGCTGAACGAGGCACTCGCGGGGGCGCTGGATCAGTCGCGGCTTGGCGGGGCAGCGGTGCTGTGGAGCACCGGACACGCGACCTACTCCAAGTTCGCGCGCTATCACCGTCCGCCGAACGTCCAAGTCCGGGCGTTTTGGGACCCGATCGCGGCCGCCTACGCGGCGGCAGACCTCGTGATATCCCGGGCCGGGGCCCTGACCCTCGCTGAAATCACGGCCTGGGGGCTTCCCGGCATCCTCGTGCCGCTTCCTACCGCCGCCGCCGACCACCAGACCGCCAACGCGGTCGCCCTGGAGCGGGTGGGGGCGGCGGTCCACCTGCCAGAGGTGCGCCTCACCCCTGAGACCCTCGTGGACGCCGTGGACGGCATCCTGGCGGATGGAGACCGGCGCTCGGCGATGGCTGGCGCGGCCCGGGGGCAGGGACGACCCAGGGCCGCGACGGACATCGCCGAGCGGCTCTTGGACCTGTTGTAACACTGCCGCAGGCTTTCGTAACTCTCGAATTGACCCTATATTAGCCCCCCGACCGATGCAGCTTTTTACCCCCGACGATCCCCGCCCAATCCACTTCGTGGGGATAGCCGGCGCGGGGATGGGTGCGCTGGCCCTGCTGGCCCTACGTCGGGGCATCGCAGTGACTGGTTGTGACACGGATCCGGACACGGCGGCGGATGTCGTCCGCGCCGGCGGGCAGGTGGTACGCGGGCACGATCCCGGCCACGTAGCCGGGGCGCGCGCGGTGATACACACGGCGGCGGTTCCCGCGGACCATCCGGAGTTGGCGGCCGCGCGGGCCGCCGGGATTCCGGTCGTCCGTCGCGCGCAGGCGCTGGCCGACGCGGTGGCGGGAGCGGTGGTGGTGGGGGTATCGGGAACGCATGGCAAGACGACCACGACGGTGATGGCCACCGAGGGATTGGCGGCCGCTGGGCGTGCGCCCACGGGGCTCGCCGGAGGGCGAGTTCCGGCCTGGAATGGCAACACCCGGCTTGGCGGCGACCAGTTGTTCGTGGTCGAAGCGGACGAGTACGACCGGTCGTTTCTCGCGTTGTCACCGACCGTGGCGGTCGTCAACAACGTCGAGGCCGATCACCTCGAGTGCTACGGCACCCTGGCGCTGCTCGAGGACGCGTTTCGGATGTTCGCTGGTCAGGCGCGGCGGGTGCTGGTGGGAGCGGACGACAGTGGGGCGCGGCGGGTGGCGGAGCGGATCGAGACGTCGGTGTGGCGGGTCGGGCTCGCGCCCGATGCCGACGTGCGCGTGAGCGATGTCCGGGCCCGGGTGGACGCGACGCTGGCGCGGCTGGCCGTCCCGGGGGGTGGTGAGTGCGAGCTGCGGCTGCGTGTGCCGGGCCTGCACAACGTGCGTAACGCGGCCATGGCCGTCGGGGTCGCAGCGGCGCTCGAGGTGCCGCTGCCACCCGTGTTGGAGGCGCTGGCCGCGTTCACCGGCGTCGGCCGGCGCTTCGAACTCGTGGGGAACGCCGCTGGGGTGACGGTCGTGGATGACTACGCGCATCACCCGACGGAGGTGGCGGCGACCGTCGCGGCGGCGCGGCAGCGATACCCGTCGGCCCGGCTGGTGGCGGTATTCCAGCCGCACCTGTATTCACGGACGGCGGTGCACGGTGAGGGCCTGGGCATTGCGCTCGCCGTGGCGGACGTGGCGGTGGTCACGGAGATCTACGCCGCGCGCGAGCAACCGATGCCGGGCGTCTCCGGAGAACGGGTCGTGGAAGCGGCCCGGCGCGCGGGGGCCGAGACGGTGTGGGTGCGCGACCGGCGTCGTGTGGCGGCAGAAGTCGCGGCGCTCGTGCGGCGTGGGGACGTCGTGCTGACGTTGGGGGCGGGTGACATCACGCGGGTGGGTCCGGAGTTGCTGGGGCTGCTGCGGGAGCCGGCCGCGTGACCCGCGGTCTGCGGTGGGCGTTGGGGGCGGCGGTCGTGCTCGGCGTGGCCGCGGCGAGCCCGCTTCTATTGCGACACGTGTCGTTCTTCGCGGTGCGGCGCGTGGAGATCGTTGGGGCGCGGTATCTGGCGGGGGAACAGCTCGTGGCGGCGTTGCAGCTCGCCCCGGATCAGAACCTGTTCGATCCGCTGGACGCGGCGCAAGAGCGGGTGGCCGCGGTGCCCGGGGTCGCGCGAGCGTGGCTGAGCCGTCGGATCCCCGGGACGGTGCGCGTAACGGTCGTGGAGCAGGAGCCCGTGGGGCTGGTGTCGACCGCCGCCGGGATGGTACCGCTCGACTGTGAGGGACAGCGACTCCCGTATGACCCGGCACGATCCGGACTGGCGCTGCCGATTCTCGAGCGGGCGGATTCCAACCTGGCGCGCGCCCTCTGTGTCGTGCGCGTGGGAGATTCGGTACTCTTCGATGCGGTGCAGGCGGTTCGCTACGGGGGTGGGGGATCGGTGATGCTGGAGTTGAAGCGACAGCGCGTGTGGTTGCGGTCCGTGCCGACCACCACGGACGTCGAAGCGGTGGCGGTGGTCCGACGGTACCTGGAGGACACGCGCCGCGACTTCGCCGAGCTGGACGCGCGCTACGAGGGTCTCGTGTACGCCCGGGGACGCCGCACGTGAAGCGCGAGCGGCTGGTGGCGGGGCTCGATCTCGGCAGCACCAAGACGTGCGCGGTGATCGCCGAGGCCACGGGCGACGCGCGCGCGCCGGGAGTGCGGATCCTCGGGCTCGGCGTCGCCCGCACGAGCGGCATTCGCCGCGGTATGGTGCGCGACATCGAAGAGACGATGCGCGGCGTGAGCGCGGCCGTCCGCGACGCGGAGCGCATGGCGGGCATGGACGCGCCGGCGTTGTGCTGTGGGATTGCCGGCGAGCACGTCCGCACCCGCACCGAGGCCGGGCTGGCCTCCGTGAGCGGCGAGGAGATCACGCGCAACGACGTGCAGCGGGTGGACGAGGTCGCCAAGGCCGTGAGCCTCGGTCCGGATCGCGAGTTGCTCCACTTCATTCCCCAGGAATATCGAGTTGACGGGCAGGGGGGGATCAGTGACCCCGCCGGCATGACGGGTTTGCGTCTCGAGGTGGACATGTATCTCGTGTCGACGCAGAGCACGGCCGTGCAGAACGTGCGTCGGGCGGTCGAGCGTGCCGGGTTCCGGGTCGAGGGGCTGGTGCTCGAGCCGCTGTCCACGTCGCTCGCGGTCCTGGCGGACGAGGAGCGCGAGCTCGGGTGCGTCCTGGTGGAGCTGGGGGGCGGGTCCACGAACCTGGCGGTGTTCAAGGACGGCAAGATTCGCCATTTTGCATCGCTGCGGTTTGCCGGCTCCCATGTGACGAACGACATCGTCCAGGGACTCAGCGTCACGCAGGCCGATGCCGAGCGGCTCAAGGAGCGATTCGGCGTGGCGTACACGCCGCTGGTGGATCCCGAGGAGACCATCGAGCTGCCCGCGACACCGGGGCAGGGGTCGCGACGGACCAAACGGGAGCTCCTGGCGCATATCATCCAGGAGCGGCTGGACGAGATTCTCGGGTTGGTGCAGCAGAATCTGGACGAGACGGGGTTCACCGGTCGCCTGCCCGCTGGCGCGGTACTCACGGGCGGCGGCGCGCAGTTGGCGGGGGTCACGGAGTTGGCGCGCGAGGTGCTGGCGGTTCCGGTGCGGCTCGGGATCCCGAATCGTGGCGTGACGGGGCTCGTGGATAGTGTCGCGGCGCCGCGCTACGCGGTGCCGGTGGGGCTCGCGATGTGGGCGGCGCGGCAGCGATTGGTCGGCGGCGGGGAGAACCCGTCGGTGGAGCGGTGGCTAGGACCCGTGCGGCGGTGGTTGCAAGACTTCTTCTGAGGTACTGTGGAGACTCCTGAGATGCCGGATCATCCAATGGTCTTCGAGCTGGAGGAAACGACGACCCGCAACGCCCGCATGAAGGTGGTGGGTGTGGGTGGGGGCGGCGGGAACGCGGTCAATCGCATGATCGCGGAACGGATGACCGGGGTCGAGTTCATCTCGGTGAACACCGACGCCCAGGCCCTGCTCCACAACCAGGCCGACACGAAGGTCCAGATCGGCAAGAAGCTCACGCGCGGCCTCGGCGCGGGGGCCCGCCCGGAGATCGGCCGCCAGGCCATCGAGGAAACCCGGGACGACGTGTTGGGCGCGCTGGAGAACTCGGACCTCGTGTTCATCACCTGTGGGATGGGCGGCGGGACCGGGACCGGCGCCGCGCCGATCATCGCGCAACTCGCGCGCGATGGCGGCGCGCTCACTGTCGGGATCGTGACGCGTCCGTTCCTGTTCGAGGGACGGAAGCGCATGCGGCAGGCGGAGATTGGCATCTCCGAAATGCGCAAGCACGTGGATACCATGATCGTGGTCCCGAACGAGCGCCTGCTCGCCGTCGTGGGACGCAACGTGCCCTTCCAGGACGCCCTCAAGAAGGCGGACGAAGTGCTGCTGCACGCCACGCAGGGTATCTCGACCTTGATCAGCATCACCGGGCTCATCAATGTGGACTTCGCGGACGTCCGCACCGTCATGCAGAACGGCGGCTCCGCGCTCATGGGGACCGGCATCGGACGCGGCGACGACCGCGCGCTCGAAGCCGCCCAACAGGCCATCTCGAGCCCGCTGCTCGATGACGTGTCCATCTCGGGCTCGACCGGGGTGCTGGTGAACATCACGGGCGGCGACGATCTCACGATCGGCGAGGTCACGCAGGTCAGCGAGATCGTCAAAGATGCGACCGGCGAGGACGCCGAGATCATCTTCGGCGCCGTGCAGGATCCGGCGATGGCGGGTGAAGTGCGGGTGACGCTCATCGCCACCGGGTTCGACAAGGAACACCAGACCAGCTATGACAGCGCGACGGGGCGCCCCCTGCCCAACGTGCTCCCGTTCCCGCAGCGCACGAGCGGGCGCAGCCCGCTCCGGCCCTCGCAGCCTGGTACGCCGCGCCCGCCTGCGCGGCCGGCGGCGCCAGCCGAGGGCCCGCCGGATGTCTCGGAGATGGAGATTCCGACGTTCATTCGTCGGCAGATGGACTGATGCGGCGCGCCACGCGACTGCTGCTCGGTGCGGGTCTGGTGGGCGCGCTGGTGCTTGGCTGGCGCGCGGCGGCGTCGGCGGCCGACGGTGTGCCGGTGGCCGCCCCCATCGTGGTGACCCGGAGCTTCCACGAAGTCGCGGACACGCTGCGGCGCAACGAGACCGTCTCTGAGTTACTGACCCGACACGACATCGCGGGCCGGGAGATGCTCGACGTCTTGGACGCCCTGGACGGGCTCAACCCACGAAGGGTGCCGGCGGGCAGGGTCTTCGAGTTCACCACGGCGGTGGGGGAGACCGTGCCGGAGCGCGTGCGGGTGCGCCTGAGCGCGGAGGCGTTTCTGCGCGCCGAACGCGACTCGAGTGGGTGGCACGGGACCACCGATCCGATCGGCTGGACGGTGCACACGGCGCGCATTGCCGGCAGCGTGCAGTCCTCGCTGTACGAAACCGTGGACAACCTGATAC
>CAYWNR010000090.1:0-10147 GCA_964459705.1 uncultured Gemmatimonadaceae bacterium
CCCAGGACTCCGCGCGCGAAATCGTCGACCGCGTCGATCGGCTTTTGCGCGGCAACTCGTCGCACGGCACCGTCATCATGCGTGACGGTGATTCACGATATCTACCAGATGGGCCAGCTCCTCTTGATAGGCAAAACGCGGTGATGGCACGTCGCAGCATCGTGGGATGGCGCGCGCAGCATGCGTGAGCGGGCATGACACAGCCCCAGTTGCCCGGCGCCGACCTGGGCGATCTGGCAAATCAGGTCCGCCAACTCCTGAGGGCTCATCTACATCCCCGGCGCTTCCGGAAGGGGACCCTACTCTGGCGCGAGGGGGAGACGTCCGGACTGCTGGTCGCGATCACGGCCGGGCGGGTGAAGGTCTACCGTTTACTTCCCACCGGAAAAGCCGTCACCGTCTTCCTCTTCGGTCCGGGTGACGTCTTCGGATTCCTCCCGTTCCTGGACGGAGGCGCGTACCCGGCCTACGCCCAGGCGATCGAGGACGTCGAGGCGGACGTGCTGCCGCGCTCGGCCCTCCTGCAAGCCCTCCGCGCCGACCCCGACCTCGCGGTCGCGCTCATCGCGCTGCTCGGCCGGCGCCTGCGCGAAGCAATGGACCTGATCCAGGGCCTTTCCACCCCGGGTGTGCAGAGTCGTGTGGCGGCGGCGCTGCTCGCGCTCCTCGTCGAGGAACAGCCGAACACACCGCTGGTCATCAAGCTGCCGGTCACGGCGCACGAATTCGCCGGTGCGATCGGGATCGCCCCCGAGACCCTCTCTCGCGCATTGAAACACTTCGAAGGCGATGGGATCCTGGCCCGCGAAGGCCCCGGCTGCTACCGCGTACTCAATCTGGAGAGCCTCGAGCAGGCCGCTGCACCGCCGATCGATTGAGATCCCCATTGGAATCACCCCGCGACGTTCGCGGGGTGTGCGGTCCCCCACCGCGCCAGCACCAGCCGCCCGTCTTCGAAGAGCGAATAGAGGATGGGCACGTACACCATGGTGAGGAACGTCGACACCATCAGCCCACCGATGGCGACCACCGCCAGCGGGCTGAGCCGCTCCAGACCGATCGCCCATTCTGCCGCGATGGGGATCATGCCCACCGAGGTGCCCACCGCCGTCATGAGGATCGGTCGCGTCCGGATCCGCACGGAACCCACCAGGGCGTCCTGGACGGTGGCGCCGCCGGCTCGCGCGGTGGCGATGAAGTCGATCAGCAGGATGGAGTTCTTCACAACGATGCCCGCAAGGAGGATCATGCCCATCATCGACGGCATGGATCCGTGCTTGCCCATGAGCAACATGCCCCACGCGGCACCGATGAGCGCCAGGGGAATCGCCGACATGATCGTGAGAGGATGGATCCATGACCGAAACGCGGGCACCAGGGAGAAGTAAAGCAGCACCAAGCCCAGGATGAGCGCCTGCCCCAAACGTCCGAAGGACTCCTGCATCTGCGCGATCTCACCCACATGGCTGATCCGGTAGCCCGGTGGCAATTGGATCCCTCGCAACGCCGCCGTCACGTCTTCCTGCATGTGGGAGATGGGGCGGCGCGACCGGTAGAGCTCGATGTCCAGCGTGCGCTGAAGTCCCTGGCGCGTGATCATGGACGCGGCGGCCTGACGATCCAGAGTGCCGAGCTGCTCCAACGGCACCGGGCCTTCCGGTGCCTGAATGGGGTAGGTCTCGAGTTGCGCCGCGTGCTTCCGCTGGTCCGCCGTGAGCTGGATCCAGATGCTCAGCCCATCCTGATTGGGGATTTGGAAGACCGATCCCGCCATCCCACGTACCGCCCCTTGCAACTGCATGGCCACCGCGGTCGGCGAGATGCGGTACAGCGCCAGCTTGTCAGGGTCGGCGCGGAATCCAATCTCCTGGTTGTCCATGGTCCAGGAACGGGAGATGGATGTCGCCCCGCGGACGGCTTTGCGCAGCCTCTGCTCCACCTCGGTCCCGATCCGGTCCAGCACGGCCAGATCCGGCCCGGAGATCATGACGTCTACAGGGCTGCGAATGCTGGACAGGGGCGTAGCCCCGAAGTCGAACACGTCCACGCTCTTGAGGCCCGGGATCTGACGAAACGCGGACCTGAGGCTGTCCTCCACCTGCCAGATAGTCTCGTGGCGGTGAAACCGGTCCAACAAATGGACGGTCAGGAGTCCCTGCTGTGCTAGGCGTCCCGCTCCGAATGAGATGACTGCGGGCTCGGACCCGATGACCGACGAAAGAGACGTGACGTCGCTCCGTTCGCGGATACTCCGCTCCATCCGGCTCATGGCCGCCTCAATGACCGCCAAGGAGCTGTTTGCATCGGTCTCGAACGCCACCTTGATGATGCCGGTGTCCATGGGAGGCATCAGGTCCCGGCCGATCAGGCCCATCTGTCGTGCGGAAACGGCCAGGAGCACGAGGCCTACCACGAGGAACGCCGCACGGTGCCGGAGCGCCGTGCCGGTGAGTCGCACGTAAAACTCCCGGATGGGCTCCACCACGAAGCCGTCGAACCGCGCGACCACGCGCTCGAACCGGTTGCGTCCCCTGCCCGCGCTTCTGCCCAGCACAAAGGGGGCGAGCAGTGGAATCACCGTCACGGAGACCACGTACGACGCGATCAGCGCCACCGTCAACGACACCGAAAGGGGTCGCAGGACGGTCTGGACGAAGCCTCCGATGAAGATGATTGGCACCAGCACCATGACCGTGGCGTATGTGCCCGAGAAGATGGCGAGCATGACCTCCTCGGTACCCCCAACGACCGCATCGTGGATGTCGGCCCCTCGCTCGTGGTAATGGCGCTCGATGTTCTCGATGACGACGATGGCGTCGTCCAGCAGCATGCCCACCGCGACGATGACCGCGGTCAGCGTGACCATGTCGAATTCGTATCCGATGAACCACATCACCGCGAAGGTGAGCAGATAGGTGAAGGGAATGGCGATCGCCGCCAGCGTCATGCCCCGCAGGTCCGCCAGGAACAGGAAAATCACCAACACGGTCATGATCAGCGCGTCGCGCAGCGCCCCTAGCATGTTGCCCACGGACAGGCTGATGAGATCGCCCTGGCTGTCGGGAATGGTGAAGGCGATGTCGGGGTAGGTCTGTTCCAGATCCGGGAGTGCCCGAGCCACGTCAGCGATGGTCTGGAGCGCCACTCCGGTGGTGGCGCGCTGGATATTGACCGCGAGGGCCGGCTTGCCGTCACCATGGTACGCGCTCTGGGGCTCGAACACCGACCGATACACCTTGGCAACGTCGGCCAGATGGACGTCCCCACCCTCGCGCCGCGCGATGGGAATGCGGGCGACGTCGCTGACACGTTGGAACTGACCCATGCGCTTGAGCAGGAACTGGCTCTCGCGCGTGATCAGCAGCCCCACGGGCTGGTTGGCGTTGAACGCCACCATGGCCGCGCGTACGTCCAGCGGAGTCAGGTGGTAGCGCTCCAGGGCATCCCGATCGAGGTCGACGCGGATCACCGGCTGGTGGGCGCCGAACACCTCGACGTTGGCGACCGCCGGAAGCTGGAGCAGGCGCTCCTTGATGGGGTTGTCGGCGAGCTGCCTGACCATGGACAGGTCCAATGGGGATCCATCCCGGGGACGGAGCGCCAGCGTCATCACCGCCGGTGTGGCCGAGGACACCTTGAAGACCATCGGGGGGCGCAGACCCCCGGGCAGCTGCGCCGCGATCTTCTGGAGCCCATTGGCGACGTCCGTGGCGGCGCTGTTCAGTCCCTCACTGTACTCGAATTCGACGGTCACGGCGGAGACCTCGTCCTTGCTGACCGACGTCACCAGCCGGACCCGCTCGATAGTGTTGAGCTCCTTCTCGATGGGGCGCGTGATCTCGGCCTCGACGTCCTCCGCCGAAGCGCCGGGGTAGACGCTCACCACCGCGACCTTGGGCCGCTCCGAGTCCGGAAACAGGTTCACCGGCATACGGCGGTAGCCCACGACGCCGATGACCGCGGCCAGCAGCACCAGGGAGCTGACCAGATGCGGCCGCTTCAGGTAGGAATCGACGAAGTGCATGGTTCATCTCCCCGAAGTGGCGTCGACCGGGAGGACGTTCATCCCGGCCGCGAGATCCATGAGTCGTGAAGGCCGCGCCACCACCACCCGGTCGCCTTCGCGGAGGCCTCCTTCGACGATGGCCTGGTCCAGGGATCGTGTCGCGACAGTCACCAGCACGACACGCAGCGTCTGCGTGCCGTCATCAGTCCAGTCCACGACGAAAGCGTGAGCGCCCGCGTCCCCCTCCAGCAGAGCGTCCAACGGCACCAGCAGACCCACTCCACTCTGGAGGTGGAGATCGACGCCCACCGTCGCGCCCGCCACGTATCCGGGATTGGGGTCCGCGACGTCGATTTCGAACGTGCCGAGGTGGCTGCCCTGCATGGCGGGGAAGATCCGCGAGACCGCGGCGTGCACCCGCTCGTCACCCAGCGTGAGGTCCGCGCCGGTTCCCGGGCGTAGCTCGGTCATCAGCGCCGGTGGAATCGTGCCGCGGACGCGCACGGCGCTCTGACGCACCATGCGCAGGATTGGCCTTCCCGGTACGGCCAAGTCACCGGGGTCGGCCATCCGAGCAGACACGAGGCCCGTGAACGGGGCCCGCACCACCGCATACCCCAGCCGGGTCTTCGCCTGGTCCAGACGATGCCGAGCCACCTCGAGCCGCCCCGTGGCGGCCGCTCGAACCGCCTGCGAGCCCTCCCACTGTTCCTGGGAGACCGCCTCGTTCACGAACAGGACGCTATCTCGCGAGGTGGAGGCAACCTGGGCCTCGTAAGCCGCACGCGCAGCCTCCACGTCGGCCTGCCCCCCGGCCACAGCGTCATCGAGCTCCCGTGAGTCCAGACGGGCCAGGACCGCACCGCGCGCCACGTGCGCGCCCTCTCTCACCAGCACAGCCGTCACCTGCGCGGACACCTGGGGAGCGATTTCGGCTTCATCGGCGCCGTAGACCTCTCC
This sequence comes from uncultured Gemmatimonadaceae bacterium, assembly GCA_964459705.1. Classification (GTDB taxonomy): domain Bacteria; phylum Gemmatimonadota; class Gemmatimonadetes; order Gemmatimonadales; family GWC2-71-9; genus JAOTWJ01. The sequence continues at coordinate 4,967 of CAYWNR010000090.1, forward strand.
CAGCACGTGGTGCACGCTCTCCAGGGCACCCCGCCGCACGGCTCTGACCTGCAGCGCAGTGGTGGGCTCCGCGAGGACAGGCGCCTGATTCTTTTCCACGATCCGCCTGTGCCGCACGATCAGGAGTCCGGCTACCGCGAGAACAATGAACAGGATCACGAGAATTCTGTGGCGTGTCATCGGACGATCTCCCTTTCTACGAGGGCGTTGATTCGGGCGGAGGCAGCGAGCACGTCACCTTTGCTCTTGGCCAGGAACGCTTCGGCGGCGGAGGCACGCGTGCGGGCCCTGAGCAGGTCCTCGATCGTGCCGGCTCCGTTTTCGTAGCGCACGCCCTCGATACGGGCGGCTTCATCGGCCGCATCCACACGCTTGCGCGCAGCGTCCAGCGCCTCGTTGGCGGCTTGGCGGCGAGCCACCGCGCCGCGGATCTCCGCCTGCTGCTGGAGCAGCGTCTGCCTCAGTGCCAGATCGGCGGCCCGCTCGGCCGCCGCGGCGCTCTGGTACGCGGCCACACGGCGACCTCCCGTGAACACCGGGATAGAGGCCTGCAGCGTCAGCTCCCAGGTCTCCTGGGTTCCCGCCACTCCAGAGCCCGCGTGCTCCAGCAGGTTGCCGCGCACGCTCACTTGGGGAAGGAAGTCGGCGCGGGCTGCGTGCTTGCCACTCCTGGCCTGTTGGACCCTGAGTCCGGCTGTCGCCACGGGCGTGGCGCCTTGAAGCAGGGCGTTCCAGTCCACCCCGTCCGCAGGCAGGGCCGGGAATTCGTTGGGGAGCGGATCGAGCTCGAAGGCCTGATCCGCCGGATAGTCGAGCAGCGCGAGCAGCAGCGCACGCACGTGCGTGCGCTCAGCCTGTGCGTCGGCAAGTTGGGCCCGGGCCTCCTCTAGCGCGTCGGTGGCCTTCAGGAGATCCACCTCCGGTCGCTTGCCCTGCTGCACCATGAGCTCGACGCGCGTGTGCGTCTTCTCGAGGGATGCGACCTCGTCCTCGTACGCCAGCGTCGCCGCCGTGAGCGCCTGGGTCGCGGCGTACATCACGGTAACGTTGGCCCGGACCTGCCATCGGGTACCCTCCAGCAACGCGGCTGCCTCGTCGGCCTTCAGGCGGGCCAGATGGCTGAGGGCCAGTAGTCTCCCACCCACGAAGAGCGGCAGCTCGAAGGTCAGGCCGTAATGAACCTGGGACTGGGCAAAGGGCAGATTGTCGAACCCGCCTGCCAGCAGGTCTTGCGACATGGGACGCAGGAGTTGGGCGTCTTCGTACCGGGACGTCCACGCCACCGCCTGCAAGTCACCGAAGTGTTGTCGGAAGGACGCGGCCGCCGCGCGGTCGGCAGCGTGGGCCTCCTGGGCGACGGCCCTCAAGCCGGGGTTGTCATCGAGCGCCCGGTGGATGGCATCCGCCAGGCTGAGATGCACCATCTCGCCCCGTACCAGCGGGCCCACGGGAACTGTCTGTGCCCGCGACGAAGTCGGCTCGGCACCCAACAGGACCGCCACGGCCGCGAGGCCAATTCCGAATCGACGAGTGTGTCCTGCCATTGCTCTCTCCCGCTCTTGGGTGGGTCGAGCGCGGACTGGAAGTCCGTGACCCGGTCCTTGCGGACCGTCCGTCGACCCTGTGAGAGCGCAACATGGTCGGTGCCCACGGAGGCGGCATTGACCGCGATCAAGATTGACCGAGATCAAGCAGGAGGTGGAACGGGCGTCGGGTTGGCCGGCGCTACTTCAAGCGGGATCCGGAACGGCGCCGATAGGGCGGCAACAGCTCACTACACCGCCCACCAACTGCAGTCAGCCGTTCTTGACCGCGGTCAAGGCACCGTGACTTGACGTCCCACATCCTTCACCCGTGCCCGGTACGGGACCGGGCGCCTGTGGATTATTCGCGAGCTCAGGAGTTGGCAACGTGCACATCACTGCATCGTTCGCGGGCGCTTGGTGGATCCTGGTGTTCGTCGCAGCGCTCGCGTTGACCGCGCAGGTACCGCCTCGACGGCACCTGTCCGAGAGCCAGCAGAACCGCAATGACCGGGCGGGCAGCGAGCCTCGGACGGACGGAGTGTTGCCAGCCATTCCCGGTGCAGGACCGGGAGAATCGGACCTTCGATAATCGGAGCTACTCATGATAGACGCCAAGGAATTCTTCGACGCCGGACTCAAATTGCACGGCCATAAGTGCCCCCCCATGCCCCTCGGCCTGCGGGCCGGAGCGGCCGCGATGAACCGGCTGGGGGTCGAGCGCACCCAGGACGCGCAGCTGCTGGCGCTGGTCGAGCTGGGCGATGACCACGCCGCCCACTGCTTCGCCGACGGCGTGCAGATGATCACCGGCTGCACGTTCGGCAAGGGCAACATCGAGAAGCTGGGCTACGGCAAGTTCGGACTCACGCTCGTGGACAAGGCCACCGGCCGCGCCGTGCGGGTCGTGCCGCACGCGGAGGCGCAACTGCAGATCAAGCGCACGCCGTTCTTTCAGCAGTACAGAATGAAGGGTGTGCCCGCATCCAAGGTGCCCGGCGAGGTAGTCGACCCGCTGATTGCGCAGGTGCTGCACGCGCCGGAGGATCAGCTGTTGGCGGTGAGCGACGTGTTCGACTACGAGGTACCCGCGAAGGTCGAGAACTTCCACTCGTTCGTGTGTGATCGGTGCGGCGAGCTGGTGGTCGAGCCCTACGGGCGGGTCGTCGGCACCCACAAGGTGTGCATCCCGTGCCAGGAGGAGTTGCTGGCGGCCGAGCGCGCGGCAGCCTAGCGACGGTTGCCTCCACCCGTACGCCTCATCACGTTTCGTCATCATGCGCGCCCATCCCCTCTTCCTCGCCGCGCTCCTGCCATCCGTCCTGCACGCCCAGGACTCCGCGCGCGAAATCGTCGACCGCGTCGATCGGCTTTTGCGCGGCAATTCGTCGCACGGCACGGTGACGATGGAAGTCGTGACCGCCGACTGGTCCAGGAGCATGGACCTCGAGATCTGGTCGCTCGGGACCAAGTACGCGCTGGTCCGCGTGCTGGCGCCCCGCAAGGACGCCGGCATGGCCACGCTGAAATCCGGTAGCGACCTCTGGAACTACCTGCCCCGGGTGGACCGCACGATCCGCCTCCCCCCGTCGCTCATGAGCTCGGCCTGGATGGGATCGCATTTCACGAATGACGATCTCGTGAAGGAAACGCGACTCGTCGACGACTACGACATCGTCATCTCGTTCAGCGGAGTCCGCGACGGCGTGGAGGTGTGGGAGTTCACCCTGACGCCCAAGCCCGAGGCGCCCGTCGTCTGGGGGAAGATCGAAGAGCAGATCCGGAAGAAGGACTTCATGCCGGTGTGGGGCCGCTACTACGACGAGCGCGGTGAGCTGGCCCGGACGATGACGTTTTCGGATTTCCAGACCATGGGCGGCCGGCTCGTCCCCGCCGTCATGACCGTCGAGCCCACCGACAAGCCCGGCGAGCGCACGGTGCTGCGCTACACGAGCCTGCAATTCGACGTGCCGCTCGAACCCTCGTTCTTCTCGCTCCAGCGCTTGCAGCGCACCAATCACTAGAGTGGAACGTCACCGATCCACCGGCGGTCATGCTCCGGTCCCGGCATTGAACCGCCGGCTCGGCGCCTCACGGCGACGAGTGCTGAAGCACTCACGGGGCCGAGCGCCGTTCACGGCGCGTCGGCGCGTCAGCGCCGCCGAGCCCGGCTTTCAAGCCGGGAACCGCGGGGCGGGCGCGGGCCACAATCCCGAATAGGGTCACCTAATGCCCTCCCCCTGGACCCGCATCGGCTGGCGGAACCTCGGCCGGAACCGTCGCCGGACCATCCTCACGGCGGGCGGGCTGGCGGTCGGCTACTGCGGCGTGGTCGTGCTCGCCGGGCTCACCGACGGGATGGTGGGCGAGATGCTCCGCAACGGGACCGGCGTCTTGTCGGGACAGATCCAGATCCACGCGCCCGACTACCTACCCGATCGCGACATGCACCGTACCATCGGTGGACGCGACGGCACGGACGTAGCCCGGTTGCTCGCCCAGGCCGACACGCAGCCCGGTGTGGCGGCGGCGGCGCCGCGTGTGTACGCGGGCGGACTCGTGAGCACCGGCGGCGCCACGGTGGGCGCCACCTTGCTCGGCATCGATCCCGAGCGCGAAGCGCGGACGACGTTGCTGCTCGGCTCACTCACCGAAGGACACGTGCCCAGGGAAGGCGCCAACGAGATCCTGGTCGGCGGCGAGATGGCGCGCACGCTCAACGCCCACGTCGGCGATACCGTCGTCGTCGTCGCGCCCGGCGCGGACGGGTCGCTCGGCAACGACCTGTTCACCGTGAGCGGGATCTACGTGTCGGGGATCGGCGACCTCGATGTCTCGACGGCGCTGCTGCCGATCGGGACGCTTCAGTACCTGATCGCCCTCGATCCCAGCCGGATCCACGAGGTCGTCGTGCGCGTGCCGGAGCCGTGGGCCGCCCCGGCCATCGCGACGGAGCTCCAGCAGGCCATCACCGACCCGCCCATCGCGGTCGAGCCCTGGACGACCTTCCGGCCGGAGATGGCGGATTATGCGCGTCTCGCCCAGAGCTCGTTCTGGCTCGTGCTCGTCATCGTCTTCGCGATGGCCATCTTCGGGGTCGCCAACACGCTCCTGATGGCCACGTTCGAGCGGCGTTTCGAAATCGCGCTCCTGCGCTCGCTGGGCGCGGGGCCGAGCGGGCTGGTACGGTCCATCGTGACCGAGGCGGTCGCACTGGGGGTCATCGCCACGGGCATCGGCGCCGTAGTTGGCCTCGCGCTGATCGCGTGGTGGCACCACGCGCCGCTCGACTTGAGTCTGTTCTTCGGTGGCTTCAGCATGATGGGCTCCTACATCCGCCCGGTGCTCCGCACCGACTATCCGTGGGCGATGTTCGGCTGGGCGGCCCTGTCGCTCATCCTCACCGCCGTGGTGGCCTCCCTGTATCCCGCCTACCGAGCCATCAAGACCCCGGCGGCCGAGACGCTCGCGGGACGATGATGGCGCGTCTCGTCGTGCTGGCGCGGCTCGCGCTGCGCAACCTGCGGCGGCAGGCGCGCCGCAGCATCCTCACGGCCATGGCCATGGTGCTGGGACTGGCCCTGCTCGTGTTCACCCGCTCCCTCGGCGACGGCGCGCACGAAACGTGGATCAAGGCCGGCGTGCGATTGGCCTCGGG